>JASHVU010000056.1 GCA_030044455.1 Acidobacteriaceae bacterium
GTTCGCCTTGGCGGTCCGGTTCGTCTTGTGTCGGGACGTGGCTCAGCCTGGTAGAGCACTCGCTTGGGGTGCGAGGGGTCGGCAGTTCAAATCTGCCCGTCCCGACCATTTATTCCGTTCTCCCTCCTCTCTCGTCCAAAGCCAGGAAAAAGCCGACCCACGATGCACCCCAACCTGCGGCCGCAGCGACAGCGAAGGCTGCCGAGTCCAGACTGCGAGGGATGCGAGGCGAAGCCGAGCCATTCGGCAGTTCAATGGGGTCCCCAGCGACAGGTCTTCGTCGCTGGGGCCGAAATCTGCCCGTCCCGACCATCTTTAAAATCAATAAGTTACGGAATGTTGACTCCTTGCTGAATATCCTAAGCGAGGGGTCTGTTTCTTGCAAGAATTTTCGCCTTCAGGCATCGCGGCGAAAAACCTCTTTCGTACTACCACGGGAGCACGGAGTGTTCCCATCCTGAGCCTCCGTCATTTCATTCGGTATGGGCCGCGTTCAATTTGAATAAAGTGCTCCGTGAATCCGCTTCGATTCCCTTTACTTCAAAGCGAACTTCACGACGATTGCAACCACAGCTTTTACTTTTCCCCCAATGCAGTTGTGCGAAACCCCGTTTCAAGATTCGTTCGTCGTAGCTCACTTGCAGACGACGGCCTCCGCAGCCGGGGCAGGCGAGTTTGCCTGATAGTTCCTCCACTCGCTGACTTCGCTCAGCTTCGCCGGAGTAACGCTGACGTCGAACTCAGCAAAAGTGTACTGGTGAGTCCGACAATTCAACTGAATCTGATAGTACTTAGTCGGCGTGTTGTCGCTGAAGATAGTTTCGATTGCGACAGTCGCGATTTCGCCGTCACGCTTTAGCGTGGACGGGCTGTAATACACTGTTCGGGTATGCACCGTTCCGTCATCCCACTTTGAGGTAAACGTCTGTCCAGTGAGGGCCCTCCAGTCCTTGACTTGCGCGACTTGCGCGACAGCGGAAACAGCCAGCACGGCGAGAAGCAAAAACAGCTTGGTTTTCATAGAAACCCCTCGGGCTGCGGGCGGTAGGCCGTGCCCGGAATATTCCCATGATTGAACAGTGCAAACCATCGTCGATTTGGGTGTCCGTTCAACCGGTTTAAATATCGCGCGGCGGCATAAGAACGAAAATTCCACTTTGGTGGGGTTGTGGGCAAGTACAGATGAACCCTCAGATTGGTACAAGGCAGACTGGACTGCATCTATGTCGCCGGGACACGCATCGGCCCTTGGTTCTTCATTCGCCCGCAGGAAACCATGATTCGCCTTTTCCAATAGCTTGGTGCCGGAGATCCCGTGATCGTAGAGGCCCGGCAGTCTATCGGGTCGTGGGAATGGGGAACGATCCACATTGGGCTCACCGCCGGAGGCAAGAGCCTTTTGCGGATACGCGCTGCGCTCCCGCGCAGACATCGCCCTGGTGCGACATTCACTCCCCTTTGATACCCCTCCACCTGACTTCAAAAGCCGGTAGAGCTACAGCGCGCTCTTGGAGGCTGCATGACTGCGGGAAGTCATCAGACAGTTCTCGCGGAGAACCGCGTGATGCCTAAGCTCGCTCAGGAGTTTTGAAGCCTTCTCTTTTTGCATTTCTAAAACGTAGGATTCAACATCCTGGATTTTGGTGCGGATGGCTGCATCGCTTTCCGTTCCGATGCCGCGCTCAATCGCAAGCAGCATATTCAAGAGGGTTGTGAGATTCATAAAACCTGATCTCCCGTAAAAAGGAAAATCGCAAAAGCGATCAATCTTCACGCGGAGCACGAGAGCAGGCAACGATCTCAGGCGAGATACAATGTCGCAATTCTCGGTTGGATGCAAGCGCGCCGGTAAATGTTGGCTGCCTTTCGCGCGGCACCCGGCAGGACGAGCGAGCTGCAATCCAGAATCTGCGCTTCTCTGCTCGAGGCAGGCTCGCCCCCATTTGTGGGAGATACCGCACCCGTCGCTTTAGCCCGCGACTCCGTCGTATTTCACCAATGGAGGGATTCGAGACGACTGCATCCTACTTACTGGATTGGTGTTGTGACGTGTTCACTCCCGCGCAGACGGGACACTCGAAGACTCCGCGTAAAGCCTCTCTGCCTCTCGCCGTAGCCGGGCCAGCGAGTCCGCCGGACCCGCGTCAAGTCTGCGACGCAGGAGAAAGTACGTCGCCGCACCCCGCCATCCCGCTGGAAAGCCGAACCCGCAGCTATAGTTGACTCGGCATCGTTGCTGGCCAAGGTCAACACAACTCAAGTCTTCCCGCACAGTGACGCCAAATGGAAATCGCGCATCAAATACCAGCTTATAGTTCAATGCGTCGATACTGACGAACTGGAACTGCAGCTTGAGATGCAGGAACTCGGGGCCGGCCTCTGCGAAAACTGTTTGTCCTTGTACGGCGGGCCCGGCGGGATCGGCGGCAGTGATACGCACGTTATAGAAATTGCCCCACCCCTCCGGATGCGTAAGAAGCGTCCAGACTACCTCCACTGGCGCGTTGACCACATCGGTAGGACAACTGGTGTACTTCATGGCTGTACCCGACCAGAGGATACTATGCGGCTAACGCGGAGCGCGCGTCCGCCGTTGTCGAACTCAGTCTTTTCGTGAAGATAATCGGACGCTGTCCCAAATTGCCCTGTAAACAACCATAGCTTTCCCCAGATACGTCAACTGTAAGCATATGTTTATTAATTATTTACCATCTATTTCGTTCTCTCTCATCTCTCGTCCAAAGCCAGAAAAAAACCGCCCCTCTAGCACTCCATCCCTACGGCCGCACAACCATCTTCCCCACGCCATCGCGATACTGACTGGCAATTTCAAAAGCCTCGTCGATTCGTTCGATTGACCGGGTGTGCGTAACCACCGGCTCAAACCACGCCGCATTCGTGTGTAGCAGGTCGAGCGCCTCATCGGTCTCGTGGTTCGAGCGGCGTACGTTGAAGATAGTGAGTTCTTTGCGCCGCATCGCCGACCCATCCATTGCCACATTGCGCGTGGAATGAATGCCGGTGATCGCGACGCGGCCCGCATTGCGCGCAAGTACCAATGCCTGATTGGTAGTCTCTGCACCGGCCGCACAGTCGATGGCGCAATCCACTCCGCGCTCCCCAGTTGCGTGCAGGATCTCTTCGACTGCCTCTTCCGGCTCTAGCGCGGCGACGGCGCCGATCGCAAGCGCCAACTCGCGGCGGTGGGCCAGCGGTTCTACGGCCCAGACTCTTCCCACTCCGGCCAATCGCAGCGCGGCAATGGTCATCAACCCGATCGGCCCTGCGCCGATAACCGCAACCGTTTCGTCACGGCGGATCGAAGTGAGCCGCAGCGAGTGCATTGCAATCGCAAGTGGCTCGGCCAGAGTGGCCGCTTCGAATCCCA
>JASHVU010000579.1 GCA_030044455.1 Acidobacteriaceae bacterium
GGCAGCAGCGAGCAGCCGGCCAGCATTACAGGCAGGGTCAGTCCGCAGGCGGAGAGTGCGCGGCGCGCCCTCATTTTCCACCTGTCTTCTTCAAGGCGCGGCGGTAGCTGGCTACTTCGCGATTGTGTTCGTCGAGAGTGACGGCGAACACCGATTGTCCCTGCGCGTTGGCGCCCGCTGCAACAAAGTAGAGGTAATCAGTGTTTGCCGGGTGCATGGCCGCGCGCAGCGACGGAATGCCGGGGTTGGCGATTGGGCCGGGAGGCAAGCCCGCGTGTATGTAGGTGTTGTATGCCGTGTCCCGCTTCAGATCGCTCTGGTAGATCGTGCCGCGCCAAAGACCCTCAAGTTCGAGCCCGTAGATCACTGAAGGGTCCGTGCTGAGCGGCATCCCTTTCTGCAATCGGTTAACAAAAACGCTGGCTACCAGCGGTCGCTCTGCGTCCACCGCTGTCTCGCGTTCCACCAGCGAGGCCACAGTGACCACCTGGTGAAAATTGTCCTTCAGACCCAACTGCGCGGCAACCGCGCGAAATCGCTTCACCATTGCTCCGACAATCTGCTCAGGCTTTACATTACGTGCAAACCGATACGTGTCAGGAAAAAGGTAGCCCTCAAGGCTCCTCGCCCCCGGATCGATATCTGAAATCAAGCTTATTTGATTGACGGCCGCATTCAGGAAATCCTGCTGGCTGCCAAACCCGCTCTGCTCCACGCGGTTAGCGATGTCAAAAATATTCGAACCCTCAGGTACTGTCAGTGCGCGGGTGTAGATATCTCCGCGGGCGATCCGCGCGTACACTTCAACCACGGGCGCCGGACGATCGAAGCGATACTCGCCGGCGCGCAGTGTGCCGCGCCTGAACAGGCGCAACAAGTCGAAGGCATACTGGCTCCTCACGATCCCGGCCTGTTCGAGTGCTCGGCCGATGGTAAGGGTCGAAGAGCCCGGGTTCAAATCCACAAAAGTCTCCGTTGAAGGCCCATAGGGTGTGAGCACCAGCCATGCTGCGGCGCCGGCAACGGCAAGCGCGACGAGAAGCAGAATTGGGAGGAGTTTTGTCCCCGCCCGCCCCGTTTTTCTCCTGCTCTTCCCTCTTCGCCTCGCCATGACGCCGTTCTGAGTCCCTCTTTTTGGGAGTTGGTTGAGCTCGCTGGCACCAATCGGGCCGTTCAGACTATTCTTCAACCATTTAGGACGCGAATTCGGCCCCTGGGGACTCTCAATCTTTCATTGTATCGGGTGTAATTAGCCGTTCGGTGTGGGAGCGTCGCTGGACCGAGCGCTGGTCTCGGCCAATTCCGCCCTACGAACCGATAGGATTTTCGACCCCCAAAACGGTTGCGGTACTTCCTGGTCATTTAAAGAGCTGGTATCGAGGAGTTCTCATCGCGAGCCTTTGGTCGGAGCTTTAGGCTAGAAGCTAGGAGCGCCAAAAGCTGGAAACTGCCCCGCATCCCCGCTACCTCGCCCTAGACGTCGGCAACCGCCGCATCGGCGTAGCCGTTTCAGACGAGCTGGGCCTGACTGCGCAACCGGTTATGACACTGGAACGAAAACGGAGCCGGCGCGACGATCTACGGTCGCTGGCGCGGCTGGCGCGGCGTTATGCCGTGAGCGGGATTGTGGTCGGCAACCCGCTTCTGCCCTCTGGAGAAACTGGCCCTCAAGCACAGAAGACTCAGGCCTTTGCTGCAGAGCTTGGTGAATTGACCGGGCTGCCGGTCCATCTGTGGGATGAACGGCTGACCACCCGCGAAGCGCACCAGATTCTCTACGAAGCCGGCCACCAGCGGCAGAAGCATCAGAGGGTCGTGGACCAGGTGGCGGCCTCTCTCATCCTGCAGACTTTTCTCGACGAGAAGCGCTCCAAGATCCAGCAGGATCCGCCGTTGCCCACTGCCGTATAATTGTCTTTCTAGTGCTTTTGAATCTCGCGGGCCAAGCTTCCTCGCCCGCTGCGGACCACGGATGCCGGAACTGATAAAGAAACAACTCCTCGAAGAGATTAAGGCTCTCGAGTACGAGCTTGCTCACGAGCTGCCAGCCGAGATCAAGAAGGCCAGGGCACTGGGAGACTTGTCTGAGAACGCCGAGTACCACATGGCCAAGCAGCGGCAGGAGTTTGTCAATGCCCGCCTGGGCCAGCTCAAGAAACGTATGGGCGAACTCTCCCTGGTCAATCTCGCAAACATTCCCAGAGACAAGGCGGGGTTCGGCTCGACGGTCGTGGTCTACGACTCAACCAAGGACGAGGAACTCGTTTACCGGCTGGTGACCAGCGAAGAGGCCGACGTTACCAAGGGGCTGATTTCAACAACCTCACCCATCGGCCGCGGAATTGTTGGCAAGAAAGTTGGAGATGTGGCCGTGATCCACACACCAAACGGCAAACGTGAGCTTGAGATTCTGAAGTTGACGACGATTCACGATGAAGCCAGCAACGAAGGCGAGGCAGGCGAAGCTGCCGCGGCCGGTGCTGCACAGTAGCAGAAGGAACTAGCTGCTAGCTTCTAGCCTCTAGCTCTTTCCCGGTAAAGCAACAATTTTCGCTCTAGCGGTGACCAAGCTAGAGGCTAAAAGCCAGGAGCTCGTAACTCAAATGACCTGGACAAGCGCTTTCGGCCGCGCCTGCGGTTGGCTGCTCGATCGCATCGTGCATGGCTTGGCGCTCACCCGGATCAATCCCAATTTCCTTACCTTCTTCGGGCTGGTCATCAACATTGCCGCCGCGTTTCTGTTCGGCCACGCCAATGAATCCAACGCCGACCTGATGTTCTTCTATGCCGGCATGGTCATCTTCGGCGCCGGCATCTTCGATATGGTGGACGGCCGCGTGGCCCGTCGCACCAACCAGGTAACGGTATTCGGCTCGTTCTTTGATTCGGTGATCGACCGCTACTCAGATGTTGTGCTGTTCTTTGGCCTGCTGGTTTATTACGGCCGCATTAACCGCTTTCGCTACGTGGTGCTGGTGGCCTTTGTCATGGTCACTTCGCTTATGGTGAGCTATACGCGCGCCCGCGCTGAGGCGCTCATCGGCCAGTGCAAAGTTGGATTCATGGAGCGCCCTGAACGCATCGTGCTCATCCTGCTGGGTGCGCTGTTCAACCACTGGGGCGTGATGGCTCCAGTGCTATGGGTGCTGGCGGTGCTTTCAACCATCACGGTGGTTCACCGCATCCAGTACACCTACCAGAACACCAAGCACCTGGCGCCGCTGGGATAGATGCGCCCTTATTGCTGCCGCTTCTTCCACTCCTCGTACGGAATCCGCGGAATGGTAATAAACGCATCGCGTGTGCGCACGTAGTTCCCCAGGCCGTTCATGCGGCCAATATTGTGCATCTTGTCGGAGTGGATGTACGGTCCTGCCGGATCGACGAATTCGTCGTCGACATGAATCTCAACCACGCGGCCAAGAATAATGCGCGAACGCCCAATCTCCATCGTGGTATATTCGCGGCACTCGAGTGCCGCATGCGCCTCGGCCAGGCGCGGCACTTTCACCTTCTCTGAAGGTACAGTCGTGAATCCCGCCAAATCCACCTCGCTCATTTCGGGCGGAAAATCAGTGGCGCAGATATTCATCTTTTCCGCAATATCTTCGGTAACAATGTTCACCACAAACTCGCCGGTCCGGCGGATGTTGCGCGCCGTGTCTTTGGGAACGAACTTTTCATCGGCGCGATTGGTTACGCCCACGCCCACGATCGGCGGATCGGTGCAGAAGTAGTTAAATGCGCTGAACGGCGCTGCGTTTAACTGCCCCTGCTCGTCCATGCTGGTAATCAACGCAATGGGCCGGGGAACAATAAGGCCGATCAGCAATTTGTAGGTTTCGCTGTTTGAAGTTTTATCGAGATCGAAACGCATTTTTTCCTTTTAGCCGGCGATCAGATCTGAACAGTCCCCTGAAGCAGTAGCGCCGGGTTCCAGCCCGGTTGTCTGTGCGGGTGTCTACGCCCGCAAATCGCCGTCACTTAATGCAAACGGAAAGCTGAAAGCTAATAGCTAAGGGCCGCCATCCAGCTTCTAGCAATTCACCACAACCGCTGAACACCCGCTGCGCTCGGGCCGCCACTGCACCAGAAAACTGGTCACAGACGACGACTGCATCCGGCGCATGGCCTCAAACTCGCCCTGCTTCTGGCTGTATAGCAGCTTGCCATGATCGCTCAGAACGGCCAGTGCGGGCACTCCCTTGTCGAGCGGAACCCCGTAGCGTTTTGCGATGTCGAGGTTCTCATCCATGTGACCGATGTTGACGTGCACCAGCACAAAATTGGCATCGAGAATGGGTTTGTTGGCGGGGTCGTGGAAGTAAATGTCGAGTACCTGGCAGTCACCGCACCAGTTGCCGCCGAAGTCGAGCAGAATGCGCTTGTGCTCGGCGGCAGCGATTTTGAGTGCGGCAGCCAGATCGACGCTGGCCTGCGACGGTTCGGGATAGATAACGCGATCAGCGGAACGCACCGGACCCGCGGCAAAGCAAACCAGCAAGGTCAGGGCGAGGAACTTGAGGGTTTTCACGGCTTGTGGACCTCCACAGCTGTCTTCAGTCTGCCATAAAGCGGCGGCAACGGTTTAAAAACTCAGCCTTACGGGCACCGGGCAAACCGGATACTCTTATTATTCGATGCCTCACCCGGCCGATTTGCGTCAGCGTCTTGAAGCCACGTCGTTCCCTGATCTGGGCGCGATGATGGAGGGCTACGCCAAAGTAGCAATCAGCGTTGCTGCCTCGGAATTCGGGCAAAAGCTCAACTATTCCGCCGATTCCATTGATTCGCTCGACGAGGTGCTGATCATGGTAGGTGAGGGCCCGCAATTCGACCTCGAATTCGAGGTCCGCCTGTGGGGCAGCTACCTGGGCGAGGTGGTGCGCGAGCTTTACGCCGGGGCGTGGGAGATGTGTGTTTACCCCGGCGGAAATTCGTCGGTACCGGCGGTGAATGTGCGCGGTTCCCGCCTCTTTCCTCTGATGAAGGTCTATCGACGGTTGACCGAGGGCGAAGAAGAGGACCTGCGTACGTTCTTCTCGAAGATTACTGAGCGGCTGGGCAAGCCGGCCAGGGTGAACTGAATCGGTTGCAGTGCCTTTGCATTTTATTGGTTTTCTGCACGCCTCTAATGAGCATTGATCACAGACCGCGCGAGGGGCATATCCCCACATCCCACACCGGCGACACCCCCATCCCCTTCCGACACCCCAGGCCTCTGCCAAAAGTCCCAAGGTCTATTGTTTTCAGCACGATAGAGGGCGGATTTGGCTGCCAGGTCTATTGCTTTCAGGCAGTTAAGATCCGGTGGTCTGCCGAGCCCCGGCCTGAAAAGCTCTTCACTGCATTCAGGATAGAACAGTGGCGGAAATAACCTGCAAAGGGAGTGGCGATGCAAGGATTCATTGAATGAAAGCGATAGAGAGGGAAGACGTCAGTCAGGGGATTGACTGCGACAACATCATTGGCGGCTGGTGTGAATTGCAGGCTGACCCTTTTGAACTTGCGGTTCACACGATGCGATGTAGTTCAACGCAGAGTGAGCTAGATCACTCGCCGGCTAACCGTTCTGTGCGACAATAATTCGGTAGTGAAGTGTGCGCCGCCTCAAGTAGCGGCGTGGAGGGAAAACAATGGGCGATCTACTTCAACCAACTCACCTGATTATCATTGGCATCCTGCTGCTGGTCCTTTTTGGCGCAAAGCGGCTACCGGAACTCGGCAAGGGACTGGGTGAGGGACTGAAGGGCTTTAAGGACGGCCTCAAGGGTCCCCAGGACCCGCCGGCGCCGCCGCCCGTTCAGCAGAATACTTCGGCCCCGACGAGCTCGGCTCCGATCGAGCCCAAGTAGCTGGCGGCCTTCGACTGCAGCGGTTCGGGATTCGTTCGAATGCCGGGGGTGTAACCCCTGAAGAATGAGAGAACATCACAGGCCTGTGCCATCAGCACAGGCTTTTCTGCGTTTTGGGAATGCAGGCTCTACACACTCAGCATCACGACCGCTGCCAGAGCCAGCCCGATTCCAGCCATCTGGCGGCGCGAGGGACGCTCGCGTAGCAGAATTGCCGCCAGCAGGATAGTTCCTGCCGGGTAAAGCGAAGAGACCATAGCGGCGATGTCGAGCCTGCCCGCCTGCGCCGCAAGAATGTAAAACAGGTTGCCCAGCGTATCCAGGATTCCTGCGACAATCCCGATCGCCAGGAAGGCTTTCATAGGCGCTTTCGTCCGCAATATGGAAAGGGCAACCAACAGCGCGCCCACGCCGGCAATTCGAGTCCAGGTGAGCGACCACAGCACTCCGCCGCTCGATGCCAACTTGAGCAGAACCAGTTGGCACCCGAAGCCGATGCCGGCAAGCGTGCCGAGAAGGAGGGCGTTTCCGCCTGTACCCGGCTGGCGATGGACCGGCGGCGCCTGGGCCTGGTGGGTAATGAACCAGATCGCGGCACAACCGGTGGCCAGTCCGGCGATATTGACCGGTGCCGGCAGGCCTTCGCGCAGAAACGAAAACAGCACCGGGATGAGCGCGGTAAGCAAACCGGTCAGAGCCGCGGTCAACCCCATCGCGCCGATGGCCAGAGCCCGATAAAAAATCACCAGAGATAATGCGCCCTCAAACCCACCCATCATGGCCAACATCGAGTAGTGAGTCGCCGGTGAAGGTAGATGAAGCGCGAAGCAAAGAAAAACGAGATATGCCCCGGAAACAATCTGACCCGAAGTGACGATCAGCAGCGCGGGGGCGCGGCGCGAGCCCCATCCACCGGCGAAGTCTGACCCGCCCCAGCATGCGGCCGAGCACAGGCCGAGACCTGCCGACGCCGAACCACTCACGGTTTACTTGTAATCCTGAGCTGAAGGATAGTACCCGGGCTTGGCAATCACGACCAGATCGGGCCGATCCACACGCACGTCGATCTTGCGGTACTTCGCGTCGTAGTTTGATTCGTGGCTGAAGTAACCGAGCGTGTACTGGTTGCGCGCTTCGCTGGCGATCTTCTGGTAGCTTTTCTCAATGCCGTTGGTGCCGTTCTCTGAGTCAAGGTCCCCGCCGGTCATGGCCGTGTACTTGTAGAGGATGTTCGAGTACATCTCGAAGGGTAGGTGGAAGCGGTCGAGCCAACCCTCACCCCAGCGCGCAGAGTCGCCTACCAGCGTTCCATAAACTGCGATCTTGTTGGTCTGCAGGTAACGGACAACTTCCTTCCACGTGGCCTTGCTGCCATACTCCTTGCCGTCAGAGACCACGTAGATGACGCGCCTGAACTGTTTCGGCCGGGTGGAAAGCTCGTGCGCCGCCATCAGGATGGCGTCATTGAGTTGGTGAAGCTCTTTGGGTAATGCAGTAATGCCATTCTCGCCAGCCGACCTTCCTTCCTGCAGAACCGGATCGACGCAATTGCCGTTCTCGCTCATGGGGCAGCCGCCAAATGGCCCCGTTGTGTAAGGGACGGTGGGGTCGGTGCCCTCATTCTCAGCGATTGAAAGCACTGCGGGCAGCCGGCTGCTTTGCCCACCGGTAAAGGTGGTCCATTCCTTGGTGCCGTGCGCATAGGTGAAAACCGCAACTTCGTCGTAGGGCGCCAGCGCGCCCTGCAAAGCCCCCAGCGACGTGTTCACTTTTGCCATCACCGGCGAGGGCAGGCTCTGGTCGATCACAAAGGCGATCGAAAGCGGCTGCGGGTCGACGCTGAAAACGGCTGGAAGCTCGAGGGTGTTGTTCTCGTAGACCTTGAAGTCGCGCCATGTGAGCCCGACAACAGCGTGCCCCTTCGAGTCCTTTACCGTAACTGGGACCTCGACAAAGTTGACGTTAACAACGAATTTCGGGAGGGCCTCGCTGCCCGCAGGAACCGCGCTCTGGCTTTGATCGTCTGTCGGCGGCTGGGTGGGTGCTGTAGTCGGAGCCGGAGCGGGCGGGGCGGGAGCCGGCGCCGCGGGAGTTGTGCTGCTGCTCGATGAGGTCTCAACCGGTCCTGTGCCCTCGCCAGGGGTAATGGGACCCTGGGTACCTGGAAGCGGAGGCGGAGCCTGCGGAGTGGGTGCGTCTGGTACGGGCGTCTGCTGGTTCTGGGCGGGTGCCACGCGACTGAAACCGAACCCCAACCCCAAGGCCACCAGCAGTGCTGCCGGTCCTCTAAAAGCACGCATCACAGCCGTATCTTCCTCCCAAACTCCTGCATTCTTCGATGCAAGGCACACCCTCGAAGACTCGCTGTGGGGGTGCACCAGACAGAGTATCAGACGCGCCAGACCCCTGCAGGTTGCCAACCACTACGCGCAGACTTGGAATAATGCTTTCTAAGCAGGCTCATTTTCGTCTAAATTCTCAGCATGCGTATTCCCCTCGCGTTTGCCGTGCTCGCAGCCGCCTTGGTGGCTGTTCCCACCCCGGGACGGTGCCAGCTTGCGCCCTCGCCCGATGCACCTCCGGTCAGCAATGCTCCTGCCGCGCCTGCCGACGAGACTCCCATGGCGACCTTCAAAGTAAACGTGAACCTGGTCGACATGTTCTTCACCGTCAAAGACAAGAACAATGAGCTGGTGCCGCACCTGACCAAGAGCGATTGCACCGTGCTTGAGGATAAGGTGCCTCAAACCCTGAAGAGCTTTGTGGCCGAGACCAACCTGCCTCTCACGCTGGGAATTCTGCTCGACACATCGGGGAGCCAGCAGCGCGTTCTTCCCCTCGAGCAGGACGCCGGCAGCCAGTTCCTTGAGCGCGTGCTGCGACGCCAGGACGAGGCATTCCTCGTCTCGTTCGATGTAAACGTCGACCTGCTGCAGGACTTTACCAACAGCGCCCATGAACTTGCCCACGCGATGAATAAGGCCCAGATCAACACCGCGGGCGGCAACGGATCGGGCATTCCGGGACTGGGCGGTGGAACCGTTCCAACTGTCGGCGATCCCAAGGGAACATTGCTTTACGATGCCATCAACCTGGCGGCAAATGAAAAGCTGAACCAGGAGACCGGCCGCAAAGCCATGATCATCCTCACCGACGGCGAAGACGAAGGCAGCCGCACCAAGATCGGCGAAGCGATCGCCGCGGCCAATCGAAACAACGTCATCATTTACGTGATCCTGTGCGCCGACCGGGCGATGTATTGGAATTCGGGGATGGGCTACTACGGCTACTCCGCAGCCAAAAGAATTGCCGAGGAGACCGGGGGCAGGGTTATCGACGTCGGCAACAACGGCCAAAAGCTTCAGGCCGCGTTTGAGCAGATTGAAGACGAGCTCCGTACGCAATATATCGCCAGCTATACGCCCAGCAACACCAAACTCGACGGCAGCTTCCGCCATATCGCCGTGCAATGCGGCGAAGGGATGAAGGTTGCGGTGCGCAAAGGCTACTACGCGGCCGCGCCGCAGCAGCAGTAGTCGGACGATGACTGCGAAATCTTGCCTTATCCCCTGAAGGACGTTCTACAGCAAAGCCAGAGAAGGTGCGGCTTGCTTTGTTGCGTGCAAGGTCGCCGCTCCTTGAGGTCCCACCCCAGCGAGCAAAAACCACTCGCCGGAGGCGCGGGGGTCGCGTCGACTCAGGAGTTGCGAACTCGGGATACGGCATCTCAGGTCTTGCTATCGTCTCGGCCCGTTCCAAAGGCGAAAGAATTACACGGTCCGGAAAGAATTCCCCATCCGCCGCCCATCCGCGTCAATGCGAGTTGCCGTCGAGCGCCTGCCGTAAGCCACTTGCTGCAAGAAACTTAGCCGCTCCGCTGCCAATCGGGCTGCCCTTTGGCAAAGCAGGTGCTCTTCAAACTGCAGCAAAAAGCGATTGGCCGGCATATTTTCCCCAGATCGCCCCGGCCGAACCCAAAGAAAACGATCTAGAGGAGATAGTTATGAAAACTGCTCTTCTGCTCGCGGTGGCATACGTCACTTACTCGAGCATTCCCCTGTTAGCGCATCAGGCTGCTGCCAGCGCTCAGCAAAGCGCAACCGCAGGTCCCGTATTGCAGGAGTCAGCTCACGGCGGCACTACAGTTCAGGCAAAACCTGGTTCAGTCAACAACTCAGCGAATTTGAACGGCGCTGCCTCCGGTTCAACAACTACCGGTAGACTGTCGAATCAAACCGCAACATCGGCAAGTGCGGCAACGAACACGGCTTCGACGTTGAAGACCCCTTCTTCAATCTCTTCCTCCACTGCGACAAAAGCTGAGGAGATGAGCAGCGTGTCCGGCGAGCTTGAGGGCAAGCTTGACGCAAAGACCGCCAAAGTCGGTGAAACCGTCGTGCTGAAGACCACCGGGCAAGTAACCACCGTCGGCGGCACAGTGATTCCCAAAGGCACCAGGCTCATCGGTCATGTGACCGAAGCACAGGCGCACGACTCCGCTCATGCTGATTCGCAACTCGGCATCTCGTTTGACCGCGCCGAGCTGAAGAATGGCCAGAGCCTCGCGATTCACTCCACAATCGAGACGGTGAACCCGCGGCCTGACCTCACGGCTTCGAGCGCAATGGCCGGCGATGACATGTTCGCGAGCCCGATGGGCGGAGCCATGGTTGGCGGCCGCGCAATGGGCAGCGAGCGCGTTGGCGGAGGCGGGCTGATGGGCGGTGCAGCAGAACGCACCAGCGTTGAGACGGCGAGTGCCGGCCAGCACATCAGTTCTGCGACTGAAGGCACGGCTCACGGCACTGAAAGCGTCGCCCAAGGCAGTCGGCACGTGGCCGGCAACGCCGCGGCGAACGCTACGGCCAACTTGCACGGAGTAGCGGCATCGGGCCATGCTGCGGCTTCGTCATCAAGCCGCGTGACGGCGCGCTCAACCGGTATTCCCGGCGTAATGCTGCGCAGCAACGATTCGGGTACCGTCTCAGGTACGCTCTCGGCGTCGAAGAAAAATGTTCATCTCGACAGCGGAACGCAGATGAACTTGAGCATTGCCGCGAGCGCCAAGTAAGAGCGGCCTTGCGCAACTTAAGTCAAGCGGGCGGGCCTGAGATTACCTTCGGTCCTGTCTCGTTTCGAGGCACTTGGTTACCTAAGTTGGACAACACCGTAATCTGGCGCACACAGTGCCTCATCGTTAGTATCGGCAGTGAAGAAAAAAACTTGAGGTGGGATGCAGAAAGACGGCCTCGGTTTATTCATCCTACGGAGCCTGCCATGATCGTGAACTGCACTGTGCACGATGGTTATGAGATCAGCCCCCGCTTTCGCAAGTCGATTGAGGAGCGAATTTCGAGACTCGAGCGAGACGCCGCGAGCGACCAGGCGCAGATTGACCGGCTCGAGGATCCCGATCATATTCACCGTCAGATGCGGCTGGTGATCGCTCAACAAGCCGAAGCACTGCGCATGAGGCTCTTCCTCGATCGCGCGCGTGCCCGGCTCCCTCGCCCGCTGATTGAGTTGTAGCGCGGCCTGAGGAAAGCGCGGCTGTCAAGTTCCGGCCGGAAGTTAGAAAATACAATAGAGTAAGCAACAAACGAGGCCGTGACCTACCCCCGAGGCGCGGCCTTGCTTGTTTCTTACGCAGAATTTGGAGCACCGGGAGGGGATTGAACCCTCGTATACAGGTTTTGCAGACCTGCGCGTTAGCCACTTCGCCACCGGTGCTTGTATAGCAGGGACTGAGGAATGAGGTACCAGCTTTATTGGAGTCTGTCCGCAGCATTGATTCAGCATCGAATTTTCTTAGTCCCTCGGTCCCAGCTTTCTTGTTCCCTCGTTCCCATTTTCCCTTGTTCCCTGTCATTAAAAAACCCACCGCGCCATCGAGCGGGTGGGCTCATGCTTCCTGATCGTTGCTCTGGAAGCTTATCCGAGCTCGTACCCCCGCGAATCACTGCTCTGACAGCAGCACAGACAAATCGCGGAGTGGAAATAGCTCGTCATCGCATTCTGTTGCTGCGCTCACCCACAGCAATATTTGTAGACTATTAATTAGCCGGGGCGGTGTCAAGAAACTCAAGTTCTAATCGATCATAATGAAACAATCGATGAAAAGCGCCATCGCACTCGAATACCACATCGTCGACGTTTTCACGACTGAAGCTTTAAAAGGCAATTCGCTGGCCGTGGTGATGAACACCTGCGGCCTGACCACTGAGCGCATGCAGGCCATCGCCCGCGAATTCAATCTTTCTGAGACTGCGTTTGTTGAGCGCCGCGACACCGGAACCGAGCGTAGCGAAGGCGTGCGCGTGCGCATCTTTACTACGCAGGAAGAGCTGAACTTTGCCGGGCACCCCACCCTGGGAACGGCCAGTGTATTGATGCGCACGGCGCCGCAGTGCATTGAGAACCATACCGTGAAGCTCAAGTTGAACGTTGGTACGGTTCCTGTGCGCTTTTCAGCCGCGGGCAAGAGCAGCGACGCCGCCTATGGGGAAATGACGCAACG
>JASHVU010000580.1 GCA_030044455.1 Acidobacteriaceae bacterium
GCCACGACAAAGTCGCCCAGAGAATTGGATGTTGTGACCAGGCTGCCGGGAGTTACGATCACGCGGGCATTCTGTACGACGGCCTGAGAAGCATCGGTAACGTGGCCGCTCAGGGTTCCCTTTTGCGACTGGCCGTGGACTGGGCAACTCAGGGTGAGAGATATGAAAAAGCTTAAAAGGATGCGTCGGCGAATGAATGCAAACATGGCGTGCCTCCTGGAGTTGGTTTTCATCAAGAGCCGGAGAGTCCACCTTCAGAGTGCGGCTCCGCGCCTGAATTCCAACTGAATCGCCTGTAACAATCGTGTGAATTTGCTCCCCGAGGCACACTGAATCGCTCGCTTGCCGCACCCCGCTCAACTACACTCTGAAACGTGGTTTGGGGCCTCGGGCGCGGCGGATCATCGGCGCCGAAGCATTGAACTTGCTTTAATTTGCGGAGGATCAGGTGCGGGTTCTCGTCGTTGAAGATCATGCCGGGCTGGCGCGCAACGTGGCGCGTGCCCTGCGCGAGTCGGCCGGCTACGCCGTCGATATCGCTTTCGACGGTGAAGACGGCCTGTTCCTGGCTGAGACCAACCCATACGACCTGATTCTCCTCGACCTGATGCTACCCAAACTCGACGGCATCGAAGTCCTTCGCTCCGTGCGCCAGACGTCAATTCAGACACCGGTACTGATTCTCACATCACGGGATGACAAGGACACGACCATTGCGCTGCTTGACGCCGGTGCCGACGATTACCTCACCAAGCCCTTCGACGTGGGCGAGATGGTGGCCCGCTGCCGCGCCCTCATCCGCCGCGCACACGGAATCGCTGCACCGGTCATTGAGGTTGACGACCTCGCCATCCATCCCGACGAAATGACCGTGACCCGCGCCGGCCGGCCGGTTGCGCTCACTGCGATGGAGTACCGCCTGCTCGAGTACATGGCCCACCGTCCCCGCGCCGTCCTCTCAAAGAGCGAGTTGCTTGAACACCTCTACGACCATGACTGGGAAAAATTCTCGAATGTGATCGAAGTCTACATTTCTTCGCTGCGCCGCAAGCTCAATGGTGAGGGCGCCGATCCGCTTATCCACACGCTCAAGGGCCGCGGGTATGTCCTCCTGCAATAACCCCGACTTCCCTCCCAGCGAAGGTTGAGGCCCCATCCTTTCCGCGGTTTCATGGCGGGAAGGGTGGGTTTGTAACAATTCCTTCACAATCGGCAAGTAAACCGCGGCCTACAATGGCCACAGTTCGCCGTGCCCCCATGCAGCTTCCCATTCGAATCCGGCTTTCGATCAGTTACTTTGTCATCTTCTCGGTGGCCGGCGTCTTGCTATGCTGCGCCGCGTACTTCATGGCTCAGCGCAGCCTCTACATTGCTCTCGATCACGACCTCGACGAGCACGTTGACGACGTTCACGACTTTTTTGCCGCGCACAATCTGGCCAACGACATTGACCGCGCAAGAGTTGAATCCGCCGCGGAGTTCGAACTGAAAGACGATGGCAAATGGCTGCAGATTGCCGATGAGCAGGGCCGCTGGATCTATCGCGCGCGCCGCATGTTGATTGCGCCGCACGATATGCCGCCGGCGTCGACGCTTCCACCCAAAGGCAGCTTCATCGAGTTTGGAGCCGGCGCCAAAAAAGTACGCGCCTTGCGCCGCGCCTTCAAGCTTGACGATCACACACTTGTGGTCGAGACGGGTTCCACGTTAACCAAAACCGACCAGACCTTGCTTGACTTTCGCAACGGCCTTTTATTGATTGTGCCTGCAGTCTTTCTCATGGCAGGATTCGCGGGCCACGTGATGAGCCGCAGCGCGCTCACGCCGGTGGCTGCCATCGCGCGCGAGGCCCAGCGCATTCACGAGGGCAATCTCAAAAACGCCCGCCTGCCGCAACTAAAAACTCGCGATGAACTCGCGCATCTATCGGCAACTTTGAATGAAATGCTCGAGCGCATTGAATCGGGTGTGCGCAGTGTTCGGGACTTTACCGCCTACGCTTCGCATGAGCTGCGCACCCCGGTGGCAATGATCCGCACAGAGGCCGATCTCGCCCTGCAGCAGCCGCGCACCAACCTCGAGTATCGCGAAGCCATCGAGGTCATCGGCGCTGAGGCTCAGAGCATGTCGGCGCTTCTCGACGGTCTGCTCTTCCTGGCCCGCGCCGATGCCGGCGCCGAACAGGTGCAGCTTGAGCCTGTCGACGCGCGTCGCCTTTGCGCGCAGACATGCGAGAAATGCCGGCGCATCTTTCAGCGCCGCGGCATTGATTTTTCCGCCAGGCTCTCCCCTGGCCGCGTGATGGTGATGGCCGACGCGCCTCATTTGCAGCGCCTGCTCAACATCGTTCTTGAGAATGCCGCCAAGTACACGCCCGCCGGCGGAAGGGTTGAGCTCACACTCGAATCCGCTTTTGACTCTGCGCGATTTGAAGTCTCTGATACCGGCATCGGCATTCCGCTCATGGACCGGCCGCACATATTTGAACGCTTTCGCCGCGCAGCCAACGCACGCGATGCCCATGTGAATGGCTCAGGGCTCGGCCTTGCGCTTGCCGCGTGGATCGCCGCCCATCACCACACGCAAATTGAGGTTGTAAGCGATGTTGGCGCTGGGTCCAGCTTCTCGTGGCATCTGCCGCTCGTGTCGCCGCCGAGCCTTCCGGCCGAAACTGCACCAGCCCAGGAAGAACTGCTCTTGACCCGCTTCCGCTCGTGAGATTCTTCGAACGAATTCGATGCGAGAGCACGAAGTATCAGGGCACGACTTCAGTCGTCCCGAAAGGGCTTTAAAAGCGGCGGGGGCGTTAGTGTCTTGCGCTTTTGGCGCGCCGAAACAAGAGCTTCAGCAATCTCCCTCTCATATGTGTTCGATCACGCACCTTAGGCTCGCAGAAGCCGCAACTTGCGCTGCTTATAGCGGGCGATCGCGAACGCCAAAACTCCGCCGCCCAGCAATACGGTCGTTAATCCGATGATTTTCACCACCGCGAGCGCGGGATGCGGATCATCATCGGATGGAATTACCGACAGCACAATTGTGATCATTGTGCTCGACAGGCCCAGGAGGGCCAGCGCAATCGCAACGGGCTTGCTGCCCGGCACGCGCATCACCCCGGCTTCGGTGGCGCGGCTCTGCACGCGAATCATTGCGCCGAACAGAAAAAGATAAGGAAGGAATGTTGTCAATCCGGCCATTCCCACAAGCATGTCATAGGCGCCGCGCACATTCGTTCCGGCCTGGCCCAGCAGCGCCATAATGATTCCCGCACTTCCATACACTGCGATCGCAACCCACGGCGTCCTGAAGCGCGGATGTACCTTGCCGAAGACA
>JASHVU010000581.1 GCA_030044455.1 Acidobacteriaceae bacterium
ACAAATGCGGTGCCGCGCCAGTGGTGAAGCATCGCGCCCGGAACGCTGGCCCCGAATGCAGGCATGACTCGCTCGACGACTACCGTGCCGCCGCGCACCCGGGCAGCATCAAAAGGAGCGAGGAAACCCCCAGCCGAGCCGTGCTGATGGGCGAGCCGCGATTCGAGCTGAGCGATATAAGTGTTGAACCCCGCAACCGCCGCCGGTGTAGGGTCGGCAAATGCGCGCTCGGGTGTTGCGGCCAAAACCAGTGCGGAAAAGGTTGCTGGCATTAAGGCGAGAAGCACACCGGACAAAACTCCGGTAGAGACAAATGCCTTCAATGTCAGAATCCGATTTGCCTTTGGCTCGCTGTTCATAATGATCAATCTGCCCCTTCAGACGCTCAAGCGCAATACCGGGCGCATCAATTGATCTCGAATGTTTCTCCCCACGCAAAGCATTGCATGTCTTCGAGTTACTGAAACTCCTCCAAAGAGTAAAACCCCGCGAGGCGTAAACTGAAGGCGATCCAATGGCAGAGGACAATCAGGAGCGGCGCTATCGCTTCGGAGTCTTTGAAGCGGACGCGGGAACCGGCGAGCTGCGCCGGCAGGGAGTGCGGCTGCGGCTCAACGCGCAGCCATTTCAGGTGTTGCTGATGCTGCTCGACCGGCCTGGCGCCCTCGTGACCCGCGAAGAGATTTCGCGCGAGCTGTGGCCCGAGGGCACTTTTGTCGATTACGACCACGGCGTCAACTCAGCGGTCAACCGAATTCGCGAGGCGCTGGGAGACACGGCCGGCAGCCCGCGATTCATTGAGACACTTGCCCGGCGCGGCTACCGCTTTATTGCGCCCGTGGAGCGCATCGCCGGCGGCCAAATTCTGGTGGCCGTGGGCCGGACGGAAACCGCAACCCAAACCAGCGCGGAAGCGTCCCCGGCTGATCCACCGCCACCTGCACCCACCCCCGAATCCACCGCGCCCTCATTCGCCGAGTTAAACGGCAAAACAGGATTCACCGTTCTGGCTACGGAAGAGGATCTGCCCAAATCCCCCGATGCGGTCGTCCAAACGCTCTACATTCTCTTTCAGCTCATGTATCTCGGCTTTTACGTGGGCGCCCTCGCCAACCTTGCTGAAATTCAGGACCTGCTTTCACCGCTTCCCCGTGCGGATTTCGTCTTTGGCGCCGTGATAGTAACCGCGGCAATCCTGATCCCGGTACGCGCCTTTCTGCTGTGCGCCGTGCTCTTTCACCCGCCCGGCGTGCGCCAGAAGCTGCTCGTGGTGTGGCCGTTTGTGCTCGTCTTCGACGAACTGTGGGCGCTGTCGCCGTTTCTGCTCTTGCACCACATCAGCATTGGCCTGGCGCTGGCCTGCACCGCGCTGCTGGTTTACTCGCCTTTCGCGCAGCGCTCGCTGGTGCTGATGGGCGCGGGCAGCGCGGCAAAGCACTCCTCCATTCGGGGCGGCGAAGCCTGAGGGTTCGTTGATTCCCCGTCTATTGCTCTTGCTGCTGCGGAACCTTCACCGGTCCGCTGTCGGGAACATTGTCTCCGGGCTTTTGCGGTGAGGTGTGTTTCAACCCGCCTAGATCGAACGCGAATTGCGGATCGTCGCGCGTGCCGTCCACCCGAACTCCAACCTCCGTGCCCGCGCCATCTTTCTTGAACAACCCGTCGAACGGTGTGGCCAGCGCGCCCTTCCATCCGCCGATCATCTTTGAGACCGTGGCCTGCATCTTCGCCTTGCCGGTAAAGTTGAGCGCGCCGCCATCGAGCATGTAGGTCCCGTTGAGCGCGACATTTGCGCCCGGCACCTGGTAAACCAGGTCGGGCAGCGTAACCACGCCACCAGCCATGGTAAAGCTGCTCTGCAAAACAGCTTGCACGGGCTCAGGCGAGGTTTTGCCTTTATCGTCCGCCTTGGCTTCTTTCGTGAGACCCTGCCCGCGCAGGCTAAGCTCGTTCACGCGATCCTGAACCTTGGCGCTGGTGAATTGCGCGTTGCTGAGCACGAACGTCCCCTTCAGCTTGATGCGCAGGTGAACCGGATCCTTGCCGGGAGGGATATCGAGCGAGGTCTTAAGGTTCAGCACACCGGTAAGCATCGCTGTGCCCGATTTGCTTACCAGGCGCATGAAATCCTCTATGCGGCCCGCAGGCACATTCACCAGCAGCGCTATATCGTGGCCCTTGGTCAGGGGCTTCGCGCGCGGATTGGCATTCGGGCTTTGACTCAACGCCACTTCATCCTCGCTCACCGGCACACGCACCACCTGGCCCTCGACCGTAAAGTGCGATTCGCCGAGCACGGCATTTACGGGCTCGAGCCAGGTGTCGCCGTTGGTGGCGTCCACCTTGGCGTTGAATTCGGTGTGCAGCGGCATGGCAGTGCCAAAGTGAGTAAGCGCAAAGTTCGGCACGTCGGCTGTGCCCTCGACCTCGAGTTCGCGCAGCGTTCCGATGTAGCGGCCGTCGGAGCGAAGCGTCCCGGTGATGCCCTTAAAATCGCCCAGGTTGGCATTGTCGAATGTGTACTGGCCTTGAAGCTGGCTTTGGCCCGGATCGTCAACACTCCATGGCCCGAACTTGCCGCTGGTTTGAATCGCTCCCTTGGGAAGGGCGTTCACAAGGTCGGCCGCAAAGTCCATGGTTCCTTCCGGCTGAATGTTCGTAAGCTTCAGACTCGAAATATCGAATACCAGAGGCAACTTGCCGGGCTTGATGGTCTCGAGGCGGAGCACTGTATCGGTGCACTGTATGCCGTCGATCTTGAAGTGAAGAAGCGCTTTCTTCACCGAGTCGTTGCCTGCGCCGCCTTGCGGGTTGTCGCCGGCAGCGTGGATGAAGTGCGACGCCGGTGGCATATCGATCACCAGCCCGTGCAACTCAACCACTGAGATTCGCAGAGGCTCTTTCGACGAGTAGTGAAGAGGCGCGCGAAAACGGAATTCGTCAATCGAGATGAGAGGTTGCGGTGCCGAGGCCGCGGGCACGGTTACACCGCGCACCTGCGACGGCGGCCAGATGCGCAGGCCGCGGCCCTCGGCGCGAAGACCACCGGTGAGCGACATATGAAAGCTGTCGAGCTCGACTCGGGAATGGAACTGTTGCTCGAGAGCCGCCACAATCTGCGCGCGGAGGATCGGTTCGGCATTGCGCAGCAGGATTGAAATGGCTGTTGCCGCCACGATCAACAAAACGAGCGCAAGGCCGCTCACCCACGCTAATACCCGATGACGCCGCCAGAATGAGGCTTGGTTGCTCATTTGCGCAATTCCCGCTTATCCGCTATTGTCGCAGTCCTTGTTGGCGCGCTGCCACGGATGAATCCTTGACCCAGGCCTCCACGTGCAGACCGTACCCAACCATGGTTGGATGCAGAATAGAGGATCAGGAAATTGTACAGGCGTGACATAGGCCGATTTTCTGAATGTGCCGCGATGGCGTAGACTCTTGAGCAAAGATGCAAGCGCTGATTGAACATCTCGCCAAACTGCAGGCCGTGGAACTGGCGCGGGCCCGCGTGATCAAGGAAGCCAACGCACTGCCCACGGAGGTGAAGCAGGCTGAGGCTGCGCTCGCCCGCGCTCAACACCAATCGGCCGATGCCTCTTCTGCCCTCAATCGCGAGGAAACGCTGCGCACGCGGCTCGAACGCGAGATCGAGGGGCACCGCCAGAAAGCTGCGAAATTCCGCGCCCAGCTCGACGCAGTGAAGAATTCCACGCAGGCCCAGGCGGTTGAGCACGAGGTCGGCTTTGCCACGGTCGAG
>JASHVU010000582.1 GCA_030044455.1 Acidobacteriaceae bacterium
ATGCGTGCCGACAGGATTGCGGGCCGGCGTACCAGCGCTCCGGAGGAACGAGATCAGGCTTTCAAACAGATAAGAGAGTTCGCCGCCGAATCAGTTTTGTGAATGGCCGGCTCGTCGCGATTCTTCAGTAGCTCCGCACCCATTCCACAATTGACCGCACCGCAACCCCGCTCGGTCCCTTGGCGATGTACGGCCGCGTCTCGTCAATCCAGGCCAGCCCCGCAATATCCAGATGAATCCACGGCGTGTCTTCGGCAAAGACATGCAGGAACTCGGCTGCCGTGCACGCGCCGCCATGCCGGCCGCCCGTGTTCTTGATGTCGCCGATGTCCGACTTGATCTGGTCGGCGTACTCGTCGCCCAGCGGCATGCGCCAGAATTTTTCGCCCGAGACCTTCAGCGCCTCTTCAAATCGGGAAAAGGTCTCGTCGTCGTTTGAGAACGCACCGGCATTCACCAGCCCGAGCGCTACGCCGATCGCACCGGTCAGTGTGGCTGCGTCGATCAGGTGGGTGGCGCCCAGCTGCTTTGCGTAGGAAATGCCGTCGGCCAGCACCAGCCGCCCCTCCGCGTCGGTATTGACGATCTCGATCGTCTTACCCGACATGGCGGTCTGTACATCGCCGGGTTTATATGCCTTGCCGTCAGGCATGTTTTCGGCCGCGCAGATGACCGCAATTACCCGCACCTTCGGCTTCAGCAGTGCAATGGCCCGCATCGCCCCGATCATTGCGGCGCCCCCGGCCATGTCGTACTTCATCTTCTCCATGTTGTCCGAAGGCTTGATCGAGATTCCGCCGGTATCGAAGGTAATGCCTTTGCCCACCAGGCCGAGCACCGGGCCGTCTGTTACGCCCTCGGGCTCATAGCGCAGCACGATCAAAGCCGGAGGCTCAGCCGAACCCTGCGAAACAGCCCAGAATGCGCCCATCTTCAGCTCGTGCAGCTTTTCGGTCGAATAGACGTCCCACCCCAGCCCGACCGCCTGCGCCATCTCCGCCGCCCTTTGGCCCAACACCGTTGGCGTCAGCTTGTTGCCCGGCTCGTTCACCAGCGAGCGCGTCAGATTCTGGCTTTCGCCCACAATCACGCCCTCGCCAAATGCCGCTTCGAGTGGCTCCTGGTCCGCCGTCTCCGCTGCCACCAGCCGAAAGCGCTCGACGCTCATGTCCTTGCGGTCGCTTTTGTAAGTATCGGCATCGAAGTCGCCAACGATGGCGCCTTCGGCGACAGCGCGTCCCACTTCGCGAGGCGGCGTTGCGGGTCCAATTTCAGGCAGGATCAAAGCCAACTCTCTGATTCCACGCGGCTTGGCGTACCGCACCGCCGCCCCGACCGCATTGCGCACACCCTGAGTCTTCACTTTGGCCAGCTTGCCCAGACCCACAATCAGCAGCCGCCTGGCCTTGAGCCCCGCCGGGGAATGCAGCAGCAGTGTCTCGTTCGCCGCAGCTTTGTACTCCCCGCTCCTAAGCACCGCCTCGGCGGCCTTCTTCACCACTTCATCGGCGGCTAGGAGCACTGGCGCCGGCTTTGCCTCAGCGCCTTTTGCTGTCTGGCTGTCGGCGGCCAATACGGCCAATAGTTCAGTCTCAATCTCGGCGAAAGGAGAATAAGTCAGTTCAGTCTGCATGGAGCCATTCTTTCATTTTGGGCAGGCTTCAGCCCAGGGCGCCGATCTATACAACCGGAAGGCTATTGACCGGGCAGGGAAATCGTCTCACAATCGGGAAAATCGGCGTATTGTGCGAGATCGAGCCCGGAGGGTACGCCCATGCGGCATCGAGGTGAAAAGCTCGTTCGAGTCGTCTCCGCCCTGATCACCCTCGGGATGGCGGGCTGCCTCGTCCTCTTCGTCGTTGGAAAAAAGCTCGATGCAGCGACACTCGTATCCTACTCGGTCGCGGTTGTTGCCTGCGCTGTCTTTGCCACTCCCTGGCCCTGGCGCGAAAACTCGAGAGCCCGTTTCTACGCACTGCTCGGGGTGCTTTGGAGCTCCGCTGCCGGGACTGCCTGGATTCACGACCAATCCATGATGGCAACCCTGTACGGCGTTGCCGCCGGTCTTAGCTTCTGGGGCTCGCTGACAATCGTGTCCTGGCGCAGCAATTCCCACGCCGGCCACGCGCAACAAGCGAAGTAACCCAGGCACCCCACAACGCAGGTGTCTTTGCAACCGAGTTTCTATATCGGCAGCCCGCAAAAAGCGTCAAAAAAAAGGCCGAAAAACGGGGGCATTTTCTCAGTGATCTTCTGCCACAAAATAGAGACCTTCGGTAAAATCCCGGCTACCAGTAGAACTCTCGCCTTCCGAGTCGGCTTACCTGGACGAAGCAGGTTTCTTCTTTCCCGCTTTTGCCGCCTTCACAGTTTTCTGCTTGCTGGTCTTCGACGCACCGGAGGTAATGATTTTGCCGGACTGCAGGTTCACGGTAACCGAATCCCGCACCTGTACGGGTTGGTTGCGATGAGCCGTCGAAAAAGTTATCGCCAATGATTTTGCGTCTGACGTAATGGTCAAGTAGCCAAAGTCGACGATCGGGTCAATCTCGAGTGTATGATCTCCGATCGTCGTTCCCGCCGGAGGCGCCGCAGTCTGCGGTGGTGTGGCAGCATAGCCGCCTGAGCCGGCGACGACATAGGGCACCTGCCGCCCGTTGATCGTCCTGGTGAATCGCTGATACAGGTGCGCATGACCCGACAATAGTGCGTCGGGCCATAAGTTGGCGCTCTTGCAACAGGCATCAATGTCCTGCATCAGGCCCCCGCTCCCACCGGTCTTCGCATCGACTGAGAGCGGAGGATGATGTACAGCGATAAGGACGGCGCGCTTTCCTGCATCGTGCTGCGGCTTTAACCGCTTCAGCTCCGACGTCAGGAAAGTGAGCTGGTCATTCACGAGCGGAAAGTGGCCACCTTGCGAAGAGATGATGCCGCCTCCCGTGTCCATCACATTGCTGTACAGTCCGATGATCGAAATGAACGGCGCGTCAAGCGTGAAATAGACGCCCGGCTGAGTCATGACGCTTCTGGTCATGGTGGGCGCGTCGGGCGAGGGATCGGGCGACGCCGAGCAGAAGTTGGTCAGGAATGCCGCGAGAGTTGGTACCTGCGGGGCGCTTGATGACTGGCCGAAAACCATGCCGTCATGATTGCCGGGGATCGCGAAAATGGGCCGGTCGTACTCGCGAAACGGCTCATAGAACTGGTCGTAATAGTATTGAGCCTCGCCGAACTCGTAGATCACGTCTCCAAGATGAAAGAAGAACGCCGGACCGGCCTCTCCCGACGACTGCACCTCCGCGACCATCGCATCGGCAACCGCCGCTTCGTCAGCGAGCGACGATGCCGCCGTCTGTTGTTTGCCCGTCTTGGCCGCCCCGGTGTCCCCGACAGAATGGAAGACAATTCTCCCCGCTTGATTGATGGATTGGATCAAGCTGGCCGGCAGATAGTTGGCAAGGTTGATATAAGGCAGGGCCCCCGTCCGTGGCGGCGGAATCGGTTGTACCTGATTCTTGTGCTTCAGGTAGTAAGGGGAGTTGTAATACGCATTGCTGGTGTTATCCACCTGGAAGGCGTCTTCGTCGGGTGACGGTTTGGGGTCCGCGTAGAGCTGCCCCCCTGGTCCAATGAGAGTGGATTGTACTGGCATTGATGTCCTCGATCCTTGGCTTGGAGGGGAGTTGATGCCGTTTCATTCTGCCACAAGCCACGGCCCGACAGGGAAAAACAATCCGATAAAAAGCTGGTTCTCATCCGCATTTCCTTTTGGCATCAGGCCTGGCTTCGCGCTGCCCCACTTCGCCGGGGGATCAATGCCTCGAAATCCCGTGTCGCGTTCCGGGTCAGTTTGATTCTCTGGCTCGACGGTCGCGGAGTGCCTGGTACTTGAGTTGCAAATGGTTCTTCCGGAGGGAGCACTGGGCTTCAGCCCACTGAACAAGCGCAAATTTGCGGGGCCTTCAGGCCCGGACTCTTCCCCTCTCCGCCATCCGAAGGAAACACAACTGTAGTACTGGCGGGCCGCGGAAAAACTTAATCTTGGCTACAGTTTTGAAAGGGCACGGATTTATCCGCGCCGACAACGGCAATAAAACGACGAGGACTTTAGCCCCTCAGGGAAGCCTTTCTCGCCCCATTCGGTTTTTTTCAGCAATCTGCCTTGAGGCCGGCGATTTCTCTGCTGAATTGAGTCGAGATGCGCTCATCGGAATGCCCTCCACCGCTTCCAACCCGGTTTAGCTCCTGTTTCTATGCTTATTGGCCTTGATCGCGGCACTCGCCTCGCGGTCGGCCTCGCGGCGGCGCTCCGTCTCCCGTTTGTCCCAGTCCTGCTTGCCCTTGGCCAGTGCCAGTTCGCACTTTACCCGCCCATGGCGGAAGTACAGCCGTACCGGGATGAGCGTATGCCCCTTCACCTGCGTCTTTTGGAGCAGCTTGCGAACTTCTTCCCGGTGCATCAGCAGCTTTCGTGTGCGGGTTTCGTCGTGATTGGCCAGGTTGCCATGAGAGTACGGTCCAATATGCATATTCAAAAGGAAGGCCTCGCCGTCCTTGACCAGCCCGTAGGCGTCTTTCAGGTTCGCCTTGCCCTCGCGAATCGACTTCACCTCGGTGCCGCGCAGCGCAATGCCCGCCTCAAACTTCTCAAGCAGAAAGTAGTTATGCCCTGCCTGCCGGTTAAAGGCCGCATCCCGCTCGCCGCTGGCCACGGGATCGCGCGGGCGCACCGGCTTGGCTTGTCCGGGCGCGTCTTTGGCGACAATTACGTGGCTGGTCTGACGGGCCAATTGAACCTGTCCTCAGGTTTAAATCGTAGCATCCTGCTTGGTGACCTAATCGAAGGGACCCGCTCCCACCTGGGCATTACGGTGGATTCGTCGCGGCCCGATTCCCGTCGCTCCGGTCCCACACACTTCCAACGCTGGAGCAGCGGCAGCCAGGCCGTTGTTTTTGCAGGCAATTCTCACCTGTCGCCTCTTCCAAACCTTTCCACACAATGCGGAGCCGCCGTAAAATGAACCCTTACTGGCTCAAGTTGAATTCCGTCAGCCAACGGAACCGTGGACAGGGTGACCCCAAGACCCCGCAACCTTCAGCCGCACCGTCGCCTGGGAGCAGAATGATCGATCGCACTCAACCATCGGCCGCCACCGGAACCCGCCTGTCCCGAAGCCTTTCCTCAAGATCCTCCGCCGGTTTGGCCGCTTTGATTTGCCTCGCCCTTGCCGGTTTGGCCGCGCCGCTGGCCCTCGCCAAGGGCGCCTCGGCCAACGCTCTCTACAAGCACGGACAGGCGGCCGAGGCTCGGCAGGACTACGACACCGCCTTTGAGGATTACCAGGCTGCCTACCAGAAGAATCCCAAGGACATGCGCTACGAGACCGCCTTCTATCGCGTTCGCATCTCCGCGTCGGCGGCACACGTCACGCAGGGGCGCAAGCTCTTTCAATCCGGCGATACGCAGGGCGCGTTGGTCGAATTTCTTCATGCCGCTGAAATCGACCCCGGCAACGAAGCCGCTCAGCAGGAGATCGCCCGCGTCCGCGAGAAGCAGGGCGAAGTGGCGCCGAGTTCCGAAGCCGCGATTCCCGAACTTGCAGGCGAACAGGCTGAGCTCGATTCCATCGGCTCACCACCCCAGCTCAAGCCGGTTTCAAACGAGCCCCTTACCCTGCACATGACCGAAGACACCAAGGTCATCTACCAGGCCATCGGAAAAGCTGCCGGCATCAACATCCTTTTCGACCCCGAATTCAACTCCAAGCGCATCGCAGTTGAGCTCACCAGCGTCTCGCTGCTCGATGCCCTGCGCATTGTGGGCACCATGTCAAACACTTTCTGGCGCCCCGTCACTTCCAACACCATTTTTGTGGCGGCCAACACCCGCGCCAAGCGCACTGAGCTCGACGAGCAGGCGGTTCAGACCTTTTACCTTGCCAACGCCTGGCAGCAGAACGATCTGAACGACGTGCAGACCGCGATCCGCAACCTGATGCCCCAAACCAAGGTCTACGCGGTGCAGAGCCAGAACGCCATCGTGATGCGCGGTACGCCCGACGAATTGCTCCTGGCGCAGCAGCTGGTCGCCGACCTCGACAAGCCGCGACCCGAGGTTGTGGTCGACATGGCTGTTCTCGAGGTCAGCAAGAATTGGGAACGCACCCTCGGCATCGAGTGGCCGAGCAGCGTGGGCGTAGCACTGACGCCGCCCTGCACTTCGGGTTCCTGCTCCAGTTCATCTTCGAGCTCAACCACGTCGAGCACGACCAGCAGCACAACCAGCCCCACGCTCTACGATCTCTCGCACCTCAAAGCCTCTGACTTCGCCGTCACCATCGGCTCGGCCACGTTGAACCTGCTGCTTACCGACGCCAATACGCAGCTTCTGCAGGATCCGCGCATACGCGCCACCGACGGCCAGAAGGCGGATATGAAGATCGGCTCCAAGATTCCCATTGCCACTGGTTCTTACCAGACCGGCGCGGCCACGGCGCTGGTGAGTTCGCTGGTCAACACCCAGTTCCAATACCAAGACGTCGGCGTCGAGATTGAGATGACGCCCAGCGTCCATTATGACAACGACGTCACCCTCAAAATAAAGGTGACGGTAAGCGCGCAGAGCGGCTCGGTCACCATCAGCGGCGTCACTGAGCCCATTCTGAGCCAGCGCGTGATCGACCAAGTGATCCGCCTGCACGAGGGCGAGGCCAGCATTCTCGGCGGCATCGAGAACAGCCAGGATCAGCAGAGCTGGACCGGCGTTCCCGGCCTCAGTTCCATCCCCATCCTCAAGTACCTCTTCGGCTCAAAGGATCACACCGTCACCAAGGACGAAATTGTGTTTGTCGTTGTGCCGCACATTGTGCGTTCCGCCGACATCGAGCAGCGCAATCTGCGCATGATCGACACTGGCACAGGCTCGCAATCCGTTGACCTGCGCCATCTCGATCTTGCCAATACCGCGCCGGCGCCGGCGGTCAAGCCCACGGCCCTCGAACAGCAACCAGGGCAGCGCCCCGGGTATACGGCAACCGTCCCCAGCCAGAGCGCCGACGTAGCTGCTCCCATTGCTCTTGCCCAGTTGCGCTCGAACCTGCAGCAGGGCCTTGCCCCGCCGCCTACCGCGCCGCCTGCACAGCCGCCGGCTCAACCCGCAGCGATGCAATCGGTTCCGCAGGCCGAAGAACAAACCGCTCAGCCGCCTGGCGCTTCCGCAGCGGTTACGCCTCCGGCAGTCCAACCCGCCCCTGGTCCGCAGGGCGGCCTTCCCACTCCACAGCGTCCCAGCGGACCTGTGTCGCTTGTATTCAATCCTCCGCCAGGCACGGTGGCGAACGGCTCCAGCTTCCAGGTTCCGGTTGTATTGAATGGCGGCGTCGACGTCGCCCTCGTTCCCCTGCAAATTCACTACGACCCGGCCATACTTTCCCTGGTGAATGTTTCCGCGGGCAACCTGCTGAATCGCGATGGGCAGCCCGCCACGATCATCCATAACGAAGATGGCAAAGGTGGTCTGACGGTGGTTGCGTCGCGCCCGCCGCACACCCCGGGAGTGAGCGGCAGCGGCACTGTTTGCGTCCTCACATTTCAGGCCAAGGCTCCGGGAAACACCGGCCTTGTCTTTACCAGCGCTTCCTTTATCAACAGCACTCAGCAGCAGATTCAGGGGCAGGGCGCGCAATCCACCCTTGTGGTGAAGTAGGAAAGGCAGATGCGCAGGCAGTCAGCAATGCGGTTAGCCCCGAGCGAGCGTGGTCTCACACTCGTCGAGTTGATCGTCACCATTACGATCCTATCGATCCTTGCCGGTGCTGCCTTTCCCATTGCGCGCTTCCAGTACAAGCGACAGAAAGAACGCGATCTGCACTACGACCTGTGGATGATGCGCGACGCCATTGACAAGTACAAGGATGCTGCCGACAAAGGCGCCTTCCAGACCAAAGTCGACAGCCAGAACTATCCGCCCGACCTGCAGACGCTGGTTGACGGGGTGGATGTGCAGGGCAAGAAACTGCGTTTTCTCCGCCGCATACCCATCGATCCGATGACCGGGAATGCCGAGTGGGGACTGCGCTCGATGCAGGACGATCCCGACTCCGACTCGTATGGCGGACAAAGTGTTTTCGACGTATATTCGAAGTCGGATGGCACCGCCCTCGATGGCACGAAGTACAACACCTGGTGACGAATTGAAGTTTTGAAAGGGTACGACTTCAGTCGTGCCGATGAAGGATGGTTGAACGCTCGGGGCTTCAGCCACGGCAAAGACAGGTTAGGTAGATTGAGGGGTTTTAGCCCCTGAGGTACCGCAATATTCGTGAAGCACAAACGCAAT
>JASHVU010000583.1 GCA_030044455.1 Acidobacteriaceae bacterium
TCGGAGACGCGATCGCCATAAAAGCCTGGCGGAGCTATGCCAACCACCGTGACTGGGCGCGTCTGGATGTAAATGGTGGAACCGACGATGTGGGGATCGGAAGCAAACTCACCTTTCCAGGATTGATAGCTGATCACCGTGGTGGGAGGCGCGTTGGGCGTGTCGTCGGAGTTGCTGAAGAGGCGACCCGCGAAGGAATTGAGACCAAGCGTTTGAAAGTAATTGCCCGAGACGAACTCACCATGCAGCGATTTCGGCAGCCCTTCACCGTGGCGCACTGCCCAGATCCACGCGCCTGCCTGCATTGCGGCCAACTGCTCGAACTCCGGGGTCTGCGCGCGCAGATAGGTATAAAGATCGGTCGAGAAGATGGTGAAATCACCTGTGTCACCTGCGTCTCCCGGAAACCCTCCATCAACGCAGCACTCGCCGTTGTCGCCCACGCGCCACAGCTGAGCTGGTTTGGTGACCGGCAGCGAGCGCAGAAGAATCGCATCCACCAGCGTGAAGATGGCGGTATTGGCGCCGATGCCCAGGGCCAGTGTGAGCACGGCCGTGGTAATGAAACCAGGCGACTTGCGCATCTGGCGCAGCGCGAATCGAATGTCGAGCATGAGCGTATTCATCGTCTGACCTCCATACTCATTCGTCTCTGCTGACTACTCCGTTCTCAGCGCCTGCATGGGTTCAATGGCTGCGGCGCGGCGTGCGGGGATGAGTGCCGCACAGCCAGCGACGACAATCATGGCCGCAATGGCCAGGACAAAACTGAGCGGATCGAGCGGCGACATCTGATAGAGCATCGACTTGAGCGGCCGCACCGCAAGAACCGTGATGGGGATCCCGGCCGCCAGCCCTGCGATCAGCACCCAAAAACTTTCGCGCATCACCATGACAAGCACTTCTCCGCGGGTGGCGCCGAGCGCCATGCGCAAGCCGATCTCAGTGGTTCGCCTGCTCACGCGGAACGAGTGCATTCCGTAAAGCCCCGTCGCCACCAGCAACGCAGCCAGCGCGCCAAAAAAGCCTCCCATGGCGCCAAACATGCGCTGTTGTTCATAGGACTCATCGAATTGGTCCTGTTGGGTCATGGGTTTTTCCAGTGGCATGTTGGGATATATCGAGGCCAGAATCTTGCGGATCTCGGGTAACCTAGCCAGAGCATTGCCGTGTACGCGCACTTCGATGTGCAGGGAGCCGAGAGTGGAGGACTGCATCTCAGCGTAATAGGCCATGGGCATGGGGTCTTCATCGACTGAGCTGTACTTGCTGTCACGCACCACGCCGACGATCGTACGCTGGGACTTGCCGCTGCCAAGAATGTGACCGAGCGGACTACTTTTGGAGAGATACTTCTTGACGAAAGTTTCATTCACCAAGGCAACCGGCTGGCTACTCCGGGTGTCGGAATCGGCTATGTCGCGCCCGGCGATAACCGGAACCTCCATGGTGTGGAAGAAATTGGGCCCCACCCCGTTCGATCGAAGGTTGCCTTCGCGTGAGACGCCGTCAAGAGTCAGATCGTTGTTGTCTGTCCAGCCGGAGCCCGGGCGGTTCTCAACCATCGAAACGGACTCAACGCCTGGCGCTTGGGCGATGCGTTCAAGCAAGTTGCGATAGAAGATGTGCTCATCGGTTTGTCCTTGCGGAGAAACGCCAAAGACCAGCAACGCAGGTGCGTCTATACCGAGATTTTGCGAGGCATAGTTGCCAAGCGTGCGCAGGAGCAACATGGAAGCCATCAGCAGCACCAGCGAGATGGCGATTTGCCCGGCCAGCACGATGCGCCCGCCGAGAATACGGTTGCGGCCCATGGTCAAGCCGGACGCCGTTGAGCGCAGAACACCCGCCACGGGCGCGTGAGTAGCGTCCCACAGCGGGATAAGGCCGAAGGCCAGAGCGGCGACGGCAGAGATGGCGAATGTGAATAGAAGCACGCTACGATCCGGGCTGAGGCCGGTTTCAATCTCCGACCACGAAGCCAACATGCGCGTCGTGGAGAGAGCGAAGAGCCAACCCAGCGCCGCCCCGGCGATGACCAGCAAAATGCTCTCGGTAAGCAACTGCCGGAAGATATTGCCCCGGCGTGCGCCGATGGCGAGCCGCAAGCTGAACTCCCGCTGCCGGACTGTATTGCGCGCCTGAATCATCATGGCAACGTTCGTGCAGGCGATGAGCAGTACCAACGCAACCAGGCCCATCAGAATTTGCACCGGCTCGCGATATTGCTCGTTGTAGCCCGCAATGCCGCGAGCCGGCGCAAAGTCCAGTAGCGGCTGCCATTGCTTTGGATCGATTTTGCCGACAGCCTGGCGGGCGACTTCGCCAAAGGTGCCGGCGAGCGCCTGCTGTGCCTGCTGCGGGGTGAGGCCAGTGCGCAGGCGCGCCATCATGCGCAAACTCCACCATTTTGGCGAGCCATAGAGAAGGTTCCACGTCGCGCCCCATGCGTTCAGATCCGGCCGATTTTGCAGAGGAATCCAGAGGTCGGTCGACGTGGCCGGCTCAATACCCTTGAAGCCGCGCGCCGTTACCCCTACTACTGTCATGGGAACGCCTTTAATGTAGATGGTTTGCCCCAGCACGGCCGGATCGCGCGCAAAGCTACGTGTCCAGTAGTCGTAGCTGAGAACGGTGACGGGAGCGTGATTCTTTTCATCGTCGAACGAGAAACCGCGACCGCGCACGATGCGGGCGCCCAGTCCCGAGAAGAAGTTGCCGCTGACCTCCTCGGCTTCGGCTTCCTCCGGCATAACTCCGTGGCGCACGGCGACACTGCCGCTGAGGCTGAGCGGTACGTATGCGATCAGGTCCTCAAAGACATCGCTGCGCTGGCGTAGAGCCTCGAATCCCGCTTCGGAAAATGAAGTGTTCGAATCTCCCGTGTTGCCGGCTCCCGGTGGCTGCCATTCGTTATGCGCCATCCGGACATAGAACAGCCCCTGTGGCCGGCTCACGGGCAACAGCTGCATCAGGATCGCGTTCATCACGCTGTACACGGCTGTGTTGGCGCCGATGCCCAGCGCCAGCATGAGGACGACGACAAGAGTGAACCCCGGCGACTTGGCGAGGTGCCTCAAGGCGTAGCGAAGGTCGAGGATGACGTTTCTCATCGCGTGTCCTTTCTATAGCCGTGGTTGTGCATGACTACTCCGTTCTCAGCGCCTGCATGGGCTCAATGGCTGCGGCGCGGCGCGCGGGGATGAGCGAAGCTGCCAGCGCCAGCGCAAAAATTGACAGAGCGGCAAGCACGATCACCGCCGGATCGAGCGGATCGACCTCAAATAACAACGTGCGCAGCAACCGGGTGGCGAAGACTGCTGCAACGGCGCCGATCGCACATCCAATAAGGCCGAGCTTGGCGCCTGAAACGAGGATGAGCTGCAGGATGGTGGAGCGCTGGCTGCCGAGAGCCAGGCGAATGGCCATCTCCTGCGTGCGCATTGCGGCCGAAAACGCGATGATGCTGTAAATGCCGAGCAGCGCCAGCAGCACGGCGGCCACGGCGAAGCTCGAGATAAGAGCGGCGTTGAAACGGCGCGGCGCTTCAGCTTCGCTCACAGCATGGTCCATGGACTGCACCTGGACGAGAGGAAGCTGGGGATCAATCTGCCGGACTGCTGCGCGCAGATCCTCAATGCTCTGCTCCGGGTCGCGCGCAGTCCGCATCACAATGGCGCCGCCCTGCGCGTCCAGCGAGTCAGGCGGAGCCAGAGAACCATACGACTCAATGTTCTGGCAGGCGGGCTGATAAATCTGATACTGCACGGGAGCATCGGGTGTGGATTGCCGCACGTCGTCAATGACGCCAACCACGGTCATCCAGGGAGTAGGCGTCTCCTGCATGCCCCACCGCACGCGTTTGCCGATCGGATCCTGCCCCGGCCAGAATTTGTCAGCCAGCGCACGGTTCACTATCACCACCATCGGAGACTTGAGGGTATCTGACGGTGTGAAATCGCGCCCGCGGAGCAGCGCAATGCCGGCCGCGCTAAAGTAGTCGCCGAGGGTCTGCGAAGGCCAGGCGAGACTCAGTGCTTCTCCTTTGCGCGGTACGTATCCATCAGCGACGAATGCCGAATTGCCTCCCGATCCCGAGGCCGGCAGTTGCGAGGTAACACCGACTGCCTTGACGCCGGGCAGGATGGCGAGACGGCGCAGCATCGTATCGTTGAACGCGTCGATCGAGGCCTGCGTAGAATATTGGCGCTGGGGCAAATTATAGAGGGCCGTAAGCATGTGATCGGGATTCAAGCCGAGATTGACCTCGCGCATCTTCTCAAAGCTGCGCAGCAGCAGGCCTGAGGCGATAAGCAGTACAAGCGCAACCGCAATCTCTGAAACCACCAGGGTTGAGCGAAGCCGTGCGTGGCCGCCACCTGCGGTACCGGTACGGCCGCCCTCTTTCAACGCTTCATTCACGCCGGTTCGCGCTGCGGCAAAAGCCGGAAGAATTCCGCAGGCGAGGCCGGTGAGCAGAGCAGCGGCGAGAGCGAAACCTGCCACCTGCCAGTCGATGCCGATGGAGTCGATGCGCGGCAGCGTTTCCGGCAAAAAGCTGAGGCCGACGCGAAGCGCCATTGCAGCCAGGCCAAGTCCCAGGAGCGCTCCGGCGGTGCTGAGCATGAGGGTTTCAATCAGCGTCTGGCGGAGGATGACACTGCCGTTCGCGCCCAGCGCCAGGCGCACGGCGATCTCGCGCCGGCGGCGAATGACGCGAACCAGCAATAATCCGGCCAGATTGGCGCAGGCGATGAAGAGCACCACCATCACGGCCCAGAACAGCGTGCGAATGAGAGGTCGTGCCTGGGCCACGGTGTCCTCAGCCAGCGAGTGGACCACGGCGTCGATGTGCAGGCTAGTCATGAAGGCGGGGAAACCCTTCTCAATCTGCTTGGCGACGCGCTCCGCGCTCTGCTGGGCCTGCGACGCGGATACGCCGGGCTTGAGCCGACCCACCATCGCGTAGTTCCAACTGGCAGCGGCCGAGCCTGAGATCTCGTCGGGCCGAAAACTCATCGGCACCCAGAGTTCGCTGCGATTCAACTGCCCCGGCACCAAAGGAAACTCGAACTTGCGCGGCATCACGCCGATAATCTCATAAGGTTTGCGATCGAGAAGTATCTTTGTACCCAGCACATGGGGATCGGCGTGGAATCTGCTGTTCCACGTCTGGTAACTGATGACCGCAACCTGCTGCTTTCCGTCGTCCTCAGCCTGCGAGAATACACGGCCCATGAGAGGCGAAACGCCGAGCAGCGGAAAAACGCTTGCGGTCATCCGGCTGGCGCTGATCTGCGCTGGAGCGCCGGCGCCTGAGAACTCGTAACCTGTCTGGGTGTAGCCGCCCAGCGCTGTGAACCCCTGAACTTCGCGTTCATAGACGCCAATTTCAGGGCCGGTGACACCGTCGATTCCGGTGGTTCCGAGTGATGTGCCGGCGAGTTTGTCGCCAAAGGCTACCAGCCGCGAGGGATCGGCGAAGGGGAGCGGACGCAGCAGCACGCCCTCGACGATGGAGAAGATGGCCGTTGAGGCACCGATGCCAAAGGCCAGTGTGAGTATGGCGGTGAGCGCAAAGCCCCGCGCCTTGGCGAGATGACGTAGCGCATACCGGATGTCGGTTCCGAGGTTCTTCATCGCATTTTCCTTCAGCGGCTAATGCCGGATGTATTTATTCAGTCCGCAGGGCCTGCATGGGGTCGACAGCTGCGGCGCGGCGCGCCGGAGCAAGCGAAGCCACAAGCGCCAGCACAAAGATTGACAGAGCGGCAAGCACGACCACTGCCGGATCGAGCGGATCGACTTCAAACAGCAGCGTACGCAGCAGCCTTGTTGCGAAGATTGCGGCAACGGCGCCCAGCCCGCATCCAATCAGCCCCAGCTTCGCGCCTGAGACCAGGATGAGCTGCATGATGTTCGATCGTTGGCTGCCGAGAGCAAGGCGAATGGCCATCTCCTGTGTGCGCAGCGCGGCTGAAAACGCAATAACGCTGTAAATTCCGAGCAGTGCCAGCAGCACGGCTGCTAACGCAAAGCTCGAGATGAGAGCAGTGTTGAAGCGGCGCGGAGCTTCAGTTTCGCTCACAGCATGGTTCATCGACTGCATCTGAGTTAGCGGAAGCTCGGGATCAATAAAACGGACCACAGCGCGGAGTGAGTCTTCCATCTGCTCGGGCTGCATTGCGGCGCGCAGCACGATGAAGCCGCCATTGCCGGCGAGAAAGGAAGACGTCGCAAACGAGCCTGCATCGGCTTTGGCCTGGCTGGCAGGCAAATAGATCTGATTGGCGGTGGGCGAATCGGAAGCAAGCTCTTTGATGTCGCCGATTTCTCCCACGACGGTGAGCCAGGGCAGCGTCGTTGCCTGCTCCGGCCCGCGGTGCAGGCGCTTGCCGATGGGGTCCTGTGCAGGCCAATAATGCTCGGCCAGGGCTCGGTTGACGATGACGACCAGCGGGCTGTTTGCGTTGTCGCCAGCGTTAAAGTCGCGGCCGCGAAGGATGGGGATGCCCTGAGCCTGGAAGTAGTTGCCGATGACTTGAGGCACCCAGGCCAGGTTCAAGCCGGCGCCCCGTGGAGGGATGTAGCCCTCGGGCGTGAAGGTTGCCCGGTAGTCAAGACCGGATGCGGGCAGCAGGGTCGTAATTCCCGCCGCCTGCACGCCCGGTAGTTGTTCGAGTTTTGTTCTCAGCTCCAGATCGAATGCATCAATGGAAGCCTGGGTGGAGTATTGCTGTCGGGGCAGGCTGTAGGACGCGGTGAGCACGTGATCGGCGCGGAAGCCGAGATTGACCTCACGCATTTTCTCAAAGCTGCGCAGCAGAAGGCCGGATGCGGTGAGCAACACCAGAGCGACCGCGAGTTCGGCAATCACGAGCGCCGAGCGCAGTCGGGTGTGGCCGCTGCCGGAGGTGCCGGTGCGGCCGCCTTCTTTGAGCGCTTCGTTCACACCGGTTCGCGCAGCGGCCAGGGCTGGAATCAGTCCGCAGAGAAGACCGGTGAGCACAGCCAAGCAGAGAGCAAACGTAACGACCTGCCAGTCAAGACCGATAGAGCTGATGCGCGGGAGCGTTTCGGGGAGGAGACTTACACCCACACGAAGGGCTATCCATGCCAGAGCCAGCCCCAATATCCCACCGCTTACGCCGAGCAGCAGCGATTCGACAAGAGACTGGCGAAGAACGGCCGCGCCGGTGGCTCCCAAAGCAAGGCGCACTGCAATCTCGCGGCGGCGGCGAAGTACCCGTACCAGTAACAAGCCGGCAAGATTGGCGCAAGCGATAAAAAGCACCACAATGACGGCGAGGAACAGTGTGCGCGCCAGTGGGCGGGCGCTGGAAACGGTGGCTTCGTCGAGCGACTGGACACGCGGATGAATGCGGCGATTGGACAGGGCCGGCGGGAAGTTGCGCATGATTTCCTGCGCTGCGCCGACGGAATCCTGTTGCGCCTGCGCGGCGGTCACGCCGGGTTTTAACCGGCCAACCATGTAGTAGGCCCATGCTCCCGCACCTTGAATCAGTTCTGCTTGGGTGAAACTCATTGGCACCCAAAGCTCGCTGCGGTTGAGCTGCCCCGGCACGAGAGGAAACTCAAAATTTCGCGGCATGATGCCAATGATTTCGTAGGGCTTGCGATCGAGCAGAATCTTCTGGCCGAGGATGTGCGTATCGCCGTGGAAGCGGCTGTGCCACATCTGGTAACTGATCACCGTCACCTGCTGGCTGCCCTCGTCTTCCTGCTCGGTAAAGACGCGCCCTATCAAGGGCGAAACGCCGAGAGTGGGAAAGATGCTGGCAGTGAGCCGCGCAGCATTGATCTGCGCGGGGTCGCCCGTACCCGAGAGTTCGTAGCTGGATGGCGTGTAACCGCCCAGGCTTGTGAAGGCGTGCGTGCCGCGGATATAGGTGCGAACCCCGGGCGCGGTGACGCCCGGGGTGTCAGTGCCATAGTCCACCCCTTCCAGCATGTCGCCGAGGGTGACCAATTTGTTGGGCTCAGGAAATGGCAGCGGGCGCAACAGTATTCCCTCGACGATAGAGAAGATGGCGGTGGTGGCGCCAATGCCAAAGGCCAGCGTCAGCACGGCGGTAAGCACGAAACCTGGCGACTTGCAGAGATGCCGCAATGCAAAGCGGATGTCGATTCCGACGTTCTTCATCGCGGATCCTCTCAACGGCTGTTGCCGGGCGTTCCTATTCGGTGCGCAGCGCCTGCATGGGTTCAATGGATGCAGCACGCCAGGCGGGGATGAGACATGCGGCTAGCGCCACCAGCGCCAATGCCACTCCGACTGCGGAAAATGTGAGCCAATCGGTGGTGGCAACGTCATAAAGCAATCCGCGCAGAAATTGAGTGCCAGCCAGCGACACGACAACGCCGGCCGCCAGGCCGATGAGCGTAAGCCGCAGTCCCTGCAGCAGGGTCTGCCGAAATACATCACCGCGCTCTGCGCCCAGCGCCATGCGAATGCCGATCTCGTGCGTGCGCTGCCGCGTGGTGTACGAGACCACGCCGTAAACACCAATCGCGGCAAGCAGCGTTGCCACAAGCCCGAATGTGCCCGCTAAGATCACCGCAATGCGCTCAAAGACATTGCCCATCCACATGTTGTGTTCGAGCGTAGTGACACCGTAAAGGGGCAGATTGGGGTTCACGCCATGAATTGCGCGCTCAATGGATGAGCCGAATGCCGATGGATCACCGGCAACGCGTACATGCAGGAAAACTTCGCTGTGATAATCCTGCTCGAGTGGGTAGAGAATCAATGGCGCCGCTTCTCTCACCAGGCGACGGTACTTGGCGTTCGCCACCACTCCCACTATGGTGTAGGTGCGACCTCCGTCCACGACGTGCTTGCCGAGCGCGTTCTGTCCCGGCCAATAGCGATTGACCAGGGCCTGGTTGACCATAGCAACCAATGCAGAGTTGGAGTTGTCTGCTGGGGTAAATTCGCGGCCAGCGATCAGCGGCGTGCGCAGGGTTTGCAAATAACCAGGAGACACGTCGCCTCGATCGACCTCGATGGATTCGTGGGGCTGGGGGATGTAACCCTCGGGCAGTATGCCATTGGTGTGAAGGGTGAAACTGAGCGGCGAAAAGTCGGCCAGGGCCGCGGAGCGGACCCCGGGCAGTGCTTTCACTCGATCAAGAACATCGCGCTCGAATTCAATTCCCTTTCCATCCGAGTAGCCCATCGGATCGAGGTCGAAGGACGCGAGGTAGACATGGTTCGGGTCGAATCCGGGATTGGAGGCCTGCGCCTTGTTGAGGCTGCGCACAAACAGTCCGGCGCAAACCAGAAGAACCAGCGAGAGAGCAATCTGCGCCGAGACCAGCGCGGAGGTGAGGCGTGACTTGTGAATGCCCGCCGAGGCGTTCAAACCCTCATCCTTGAGCGCTGACACCGGAGCCAGCGCGAATGCGCGAAATGCCGGAACGATGCCTGACACGACGGCAGTGACAAATGAAGCTGCGAAAGTGGCCAGCATGACCGTAAGGTCTACGTGTCCGTTGATGTCGATGGGCAGGCTGACGCTGGGAAGGAAAGCGCCGAGTGTGCTCGCGGTCCAATAGGTCATGGTGAGGGCAATCACGCCGCCGGCCAGCGCCACCAGCAAGTTCTCGATGAGGAACTGGCGCAAGAGCCTCCAGCGGCCCGCTCCCATGGCCATGCGAATTGCGCACTCACGACGGCGCGAGACCGAGCGTACCAACAGCAGGTTGGCCACATTGGCACAGGCAAGCAACAGCAGCACGCCGGCCAGCGCAAGCAGGATGGGCAATGTGCCCGCGAGATACACGTTGGCGCCGAAGGGGGAGCGCCACAGCGGATCGATGGAGAGGCGGTTGTCGCCGCGGTGCGTATCGGGGTATCGGCTGGCAATACCCTGCATGATGAGGTTGAGCTCGTTCTCGGCCTGGCGGGGGATAACGCCGACGCGAAGAACGCCAAGTACATTCAGCCACGAAGAGCCGCGATTGTTGATGCGATCGCCACCCCATACCGAGCCGTCCATGCCCAGCGGAATCCAGAGGTCCGTTCTCAGACCCGATTTGCAGCCTTCGAATCCGCGCGGCGCCACGCCGATTACGGTATAGCTGTGCAGATTTATCTGGATGGATTTCCCTACAATGCCGGGATCGGAACCGAAGCGGTTCTGCCAGAGCGCGTAGTTGAGGATTGCCTCCGGAGCACCGTCGCGCTCGTTGAAGTTGGATTGAGCAAAAGTGCGTCCCAGAA
>JASHVU010000584.1 GCA_030044455.1 Acidobacteriaceae bacterium
GTCGTCGCTGGCCGGGTTTCTAGGCGCGCTTACGGGCCTTGGCGGCGGGGTTGTGGTCGTGCCCGCGCTCACCCTAGCGCTCGGGGTCGATATCAAGTACGCCATTGGCGCATCGCTCGTCTCAGTCATCGCAACATCGTCGGGTGCGGCCGCCGCCTATGTGCGCGAGGGCTTCTCCAACATCCGCATCGGTATGTTTCTTGAGATTGCCACCACGCTGGGTGCAATTCTTGGCGCGTTTCTTGCCGCACGCGTCTCAACCCACGCGCTGGCCATTGTGTTCGGGCTGGTGCTCTTGCAGGCCGCTTATCAGTCGTTCCGGCATAAGCCAGGCGCCGAAACCGATAAGTCCGATACGCTGGCAACCAGGCTGCGTCTCGGCTCCGACTATCCTGTCGACGGCCAGCGACAAAAATACGGCGTCCGCAACGTTCCCGGAGGATTTGCCATGATGTTCGGCGCCGGCGCGCTCTCCGGCCTGCTCGGCATCGGGTCCGGCGCCGTCAAGGTGATTGCCATGGACAGCATCATGCGCATTCCCTTCAAGGTCTCCACCACCACCAGCAACTTTATGATCGGCGTAACTGCTGCTGCCAGCGCGGGCCTCTATCTCGAGCGCGGATATATCGACCCACGCGTGGCCATGCCAGTCATGCTCGGAGTCCTTATGGGAGCCCTGCTGGGGGCCAATGTCCTGGTGCACGCTCCCGTCAAATCCCTGCGGATCGTCTTCGCCGTCGTCATCCTGGCGCTGGCCGTTGAAATGATCGTGAATGGCATCACGGGAAAGGTATAACCTGCATGAACGATCGGCGTCTCGAGTCCATCATCGGTCAGCTTCTGCGAACCGGAGTCCTGCTGGCGGCGGGCACGGTGCTCGCCGGCGGCGTGCTCTATCTTGTACGCCACCATGCCGACCCAGCCCGTTTTCACACCTTCGTTGCCGGTGGATCGAACATCAGCTCGCTCTCGGGAATCGTGCAAGCCGTGGCGCACGGCGACAGTGTTGCCATCATGCAGATCGGCCTGCTACTGCTCGTTCTTACACCCATTACGCGGGTCGCTTTCGCTCTCGTAGGATTCTTTCTCGAGCGAGACCGTCTATATACCGCGGTCAGCCTCATTGTCCTTGTAATTCTCCTGTTTAGCCTCATCCACGCAGGCTGACGCACAGGCGCGTCTTTGCCGCCTGGATCATTCTGTCTGCCAGCTAATCTTCTTGAAGGGATTAGGCCACCGCGCCCGATTGTGCCTCGGCCTCAAGCTTGCTGCCCACCTCGGCCGCAGCCTGTGCCAGCACCCGGTGATGAATGGTGAACAGCGCCAACTCCAGCCGGTCGCCCACGCCAGTCTTGTCGTAGATCGAGCGCAGGTAATTCTTGATCACCTGCTCGGTAGTTTTGAGCCGATGCGCGATCTCGCGATTCTTGCAACCCTGCACAATCAGAGCCACAATCCGCATCTCTTTCGGAGTCAGCCGGTCGCGTACGCGCATGCCGACCATGTCTTCCTCGGGCGAGTCGGGCATCATCACCTGCGGAGGTACCCATGACTCTCCGACAGCCACCCGGCGAACACATTCCACCAGCGTCGGACCGGTCACGTTGCGAAACACCACTCCCCGGAATCCCTGCTGAAGGTAGGTCGTTGCGCTCTCATTGTTCTCAGCGATTACAATGCCGCGGCTGCCCGACGACTCCAGCAGGATTCGCAGGCGCGCAATCTCGGGGTGCAACGACGCGGCAAACAGCACAATCGACCCCGGGAACGTGGTGATCGCGTGATACATACGGTCCACGTCGGTGCATTGCGCAATAATGCGCAGATCCTCGTCCATCGCCAGCACCTTAGCTGTGCCGGCGCGGAAAATTGCCTGTGAATCGGCCAGGATGATCTTGTTCATCGCTCTCTACCCCGTCCGTCCTTCACCGAATCCCCCTCCAGAACTGCTTTGCCCTCGAGCTCCAATTCAGGCTCGGAATTCCGGCCCCTTCTCGCTTATTGACCGGGCACTTTCGCGCACCAAGCTCTTCTGGTACCGCCTGTGCACGTTTATCGGCAACGCTTGCTGCAGCCCTGGTTCTGTCCCTATTTGTGACAATAAAGCGATATATGTCTCTTTCTAGCTGAGTCAAGGTGCATCCGTCTATCCCAATTTCATACCAGAAACCGATAAAGCAATGGCCCGGCCAAAGGGTAAAGCACAATCTCGCCCCATTTTGACCCCCGAAACCGTCCCTGCCTGTGTCGAACCTCACTCTGGTTCCCTTCGCCCGTACCTCGTACACTGTGACATATGGCCCGACCGATCCTCCTTGCGGTTGACGACGACGTCAGCGTTCTTGAAGCGGTAGTCCAGGATCTGCGTCGTGAATATGGCGCCAACTACCGTGTTTTGCGCGCTGCCAGCGGCCAGGCGGCCCTCGACACGCTCGACCAGCTCCGTGAACGCGACGAGCCTGTTGCACTTATCATCAGCGACCAGCGCATGCCGGGGATGACCGGAGTCGAATTTCTTGAACGGGCCCGGCCGGTTTACCCTGAGGCGCGCCGGGTTCTGCTTACCGCCTACGCCGACACCGAGGCAGCGATCCGGGCTATCAATTCCGCCCGCATTCACTACTACCTTAATAAGCCGTGGGACCCGCCCGAAGAGAAGCTCTACCCCGTCCTCAACGATCTTCTCGACGACTGGAAATCTGGATACAAGCCCCACTTCGAAGGTCTTCGCGTTATCGGCCACCGTTGGATGCTCCGCGACCACAAGGTCAGGAACTTCCTCTCCCGCAACCACATCCCTTATCGCTGGCTCGACGTCACTGACCACGAAGAAGTTGGCAAGTTATTGCACGACCGCAAGATAGTCACTGACCACCTCCCGATCCTGCTCTTTCCTGACGGTACGGTCCTTGCCGATCCTGAGCTCGACGCCATTGCTGCGAAGGTTGGCTTGAGCACCCAGGCTACTCAGGATTTCTACGACGTGGTCATTGTGGGCGCCGGACCCGCGGGCCTTGCTGCGGCGGTGTATGGCGCCAGCGAGGGCCTGAAAACAGTGGTGATCGAGCCCGAAGCACCCGGCGGTCAGGCCGGCTCAAGCTCCCGGATCGAGAACTATCTGGGGTTTCCGGCTGGAATTTCGGGTGCCGACCTGGGTCGCCGTGCCCATACCCAGGCATCGCGCTTCGGTGCCGAGTTCGTCATGCAGCGCGCCACCGGCCTGCGCCTCGAAGGCCAGTACCGCTTTGTGGGCCTTGCCGACGGACGCGAGGTCGCCAGCCACACCGTGCTGCTGTGCCAGGGCGTGCAGTACCGCAAGCTCGAAGTGCCCGGGGCAGAGGAACTCACTGGCCGAGGCATCTATTACGGAGCTGCGCTGGTTGAAGCTGTGGCCTGCAAGGGCGAAGAGGTTTACATCGTGGGCGGCGCCAACTCGGCCGGCCAGGCTGCTCTGTACTTCGCCAAATATGCCTGCAAGGTAACCATGCTGGTGCGCAGCCCCGGGCTTTCTGCCACGATGTCGAAATATTTGATCGATGAGATCGGTGACACATCCAATATTGTGATAGAGGCACGCACGCAGGTGATTGAAGCCATGGGCAGCGATCGCCTCGAGCGGTTGCGTTTGCGCGGTCCGGCCGGGGAGTTTGAAAGGCCGGCCATGTCGCTGTTTATCTTTATAGGGGCCGCGCCGGTAACTTCATGGCTGCCGCCATGCGTTTTGCGTGACGCGAACGGTTTTGTGCTGGCGGGCGGAGACCTGCGGGGCGACGTAAGAGTGGCCGAAGTGTGGCGCGAAGAGCGGGCGCCGCTCTTGCTCGAATCGAGCGTGCCCGGCGTCTTTGTCGCCGGCGATGTGCGCTACGGGTCGGTGAAACGCGTAGCCTCCGCAGTGGGCGAGGGATCGATCGCTGTGCAGTTGGTTCATCAGTATCTGGCGGGGTTTTAGGATTGCGCCAGGCGGACGGGGGCTCCAAAAGTACGATGAGCGAAGACGGAAAATCGATCGAGATTGAATCGATTCTTCTCACGGATTTAGGCGATGTGCTTTTCCGCACCCGGCCATTCTCCGGAACCAGCGCCGATGCTTTAAGCGGCGTGCAACACGCCGAACGCGTCTTCGCGAAAGCCGGCGCGTATATCGTCGAATCGGGCGTGCCTGCCCGTTATTACTGGGTTGTCCTCGAGGGCAAAACCTATGCCGAGCGGCCTGAGAAAGATGGAAGCTGGACGCGTGTCGGCTTTGCGCAATCCGGCGAAGGCTTTGGCGAGGTTCCACTGCTCACCGGCCGCACTCTCTCGCTCTTCCGCATTCTTGCCGAGACTGACTCAACCCTGATCCGTTTTGACGAAGCGGAATTCTGGAACATGATGGCGTGCTGCCCCACGGTCCGCGCCGTCATTCTGGCAGATATGGCGCAGCGTCTGCAGACCTACCAGGTTGAAGCGCTGCACCGCGAAAAGCTGATTTCGCTGGGAACGCTTGCCGCCGGGCTTATGCACGAGCTGCATAATCCCGGGTCGGCCGCCAAGCGCGCCTCATCGCAACTGCGCGAAAACTTGCTGCGGCTGCAGCAGATTTCGCTGCGCCACGGCAGCAAGCCCAAAACGCCCGAACAGCTTGACTGTATGCGTTGCCTGCTGGAGCGAACCGTCGCCGGCTGCAAAGCTCCGGCCATGAGCAGCCTCGAGCAGTCCGATGCTGAGGAGGCCATGGCGGAATGGCTCGCGGCCGCGGGAGTTGAAAACGCATTCAACATCGCTCCCGCGCTGGTCGGAATCGGCTTCAAACCCGAAGAATTGGAGTGCGCGCGCGCGGCATTCGATGTGAGCAGTCTATCCGATTCGCTCAACTGGCTTGAAGCGCTGGTCTCGAGCGTTTCGCTCGTCTGCGCCATCGAGGAGAGCATCTCGCGCGTATCCGACCTAGTGATGGCGGTCAAGAAATTCGCTTACGACGAGCGCATGGTGGGCAAGGAAATCGACGTTCACGACAGTCTGCAGAGCACCCTCACCATTCTTGGTCACAAACTTCGCACCAGAAGTGTCTCTGCCGAAAAAGTCTTTCAGGCTTCGCCTTCAACTCTTCGCACGCGCGGACCCGGCTTGAGCCAGGTCTGGACCAACCTCATCGACAATGCAGTCGACGCTTCGCCCGACGGCGGCAAGATCACCATCTCAACCTGGACCGAGCCGGGAATTCTCGCCGTTAGCATTGCCGATCAGGGAAAGGGAATTGAGCCCGACGTGCTGCCCCACATCTTTGAGGCATTTTTCACCACCAAGCCGCAGGGTTCGGGAACCGGCCTCGGCCTGGAGATTGTGAACCGCATCGTCACCCAGAAGTTCGGCGGCACAGTCGATGTTGAATCCAAGCCCGGCAACACGAAGTTCACCGTGCGCCTGCCTGTCACGTAGCGCCGCGCCATCGTCCAAGCACCGCGCCAGGCCCAAGTAGCGCCGCGCTCTAGCGCGGTTGTCGTGCGGGCCTCCAGGTCCGCACAAGGTATTTCGCGTCACAGCCCGGTCCCAATACGTAGGCATACAAGAAAAAGGTGGAGTCTCAGAACCCAAAGCAAAAATCGCCGCCTGAAGCGGTCGTGCAGGGCGCCGTCAGTCCGCGATTCGGCGAAGTCAGAATTCGCAATCGGCGTTTGCCCCACTGGGAAAAAGAAGCGGGCCTTTACTTTGTCACCTTTCGCCTCGCCGATTCTCTGCCGCGTCAGGTTATCGAGAAATTGCATGAGCGTCACAAGATACTTAGGGCTGTAAAGGAAAATGGCGCCAAACTCCTTCCACATCAAAAAGTGCTTGTCGCCGAGTTCAGTTCGAGCAAGATTGAAGACTACTTCGATCGCGGAATCGGAGCATGTTACTTGCGGGACCCGCGTGTTGCGGGGCTTGTCGCAAATGCTCTCCGACTAAGGCACGGAAGCAAATACAGGCTTGTTGCCTGGTGCATCATGCCGAATCATGTGCACGTTGTATTGCGCTTACTGCCGGGACATGAGTTGGCGCCGATCATGAATAGTTGGAAGTCGTATACGGCGAGGATGGCGAATCGAATCCTCGGGCGAACAGGCGCGTTTTGGCAGAGAGAGTACTATGACCGTCTGATCCGCAATGAGAACGAATTCGAACGCGCCGTTCGCTACGTTCTCGAAAACCCCGTACGTGCAGGCTTGAAAAATTGGGAGTGGGTATGGAGTACGGGCGTGGACGCCCATACGACAGCCGCGCCGGAGCGCGGCGCTACTGTCGAGAGGAGCTGCTGATTCTCACCGCTGGCTAGGATGCCGCCGTCGACCACAACACCTGCCCGTCAACACCGCAACCTCCAAGTAGCGCCGCGCTCCCCGGGGTCCCCAGCAAATGGACTTTATTTGCTGGGGTGGAAGCGCGGTTGTCGTGCGGGCATCCCGGCCCGCACCCGGTAATTTGCATCCCAGCCCAACCAGCGTCGTAGCGCCGCGCTCCAGCGCGGTTGTCGTGCGGGCATCCCGGCCCGCACCTCGAATCTAACCCGCCATGCCAGATAGACCGTGGGCCGTTCCGCTATTTGGTTTGCTGTTCCCGGCTCTTAGTCTTCACAAACACTGATCCCACCTTGCCGCTGATCACGTCCAGCACCGCCAGGCGCACCGCTGCCGGCTTGGGGCCGGCGACCGCAACCAGGTGTGGCAATCCGCTCTTCATCAGCGACTCGTACTCG
>JASHVU010000585.1 GCA_030044455.1 Acidobacteriaceae bacterium
GTGGGAACCGGGATCATGAGCGCTTACGTTCCTGAGCACCTGGCCAACGTTGCCGGAATCGCGAATGCTCAGCAATACTTCGGCAACGATGGGAGCGGGAATCCGATATGCTCAGCGGAACCGGCTGAGGTCGACGACATTCCCTGCACTCAGGAGATGTTGGACTCGGGCAACTACACCTCTACGTCCTTTCGCAATGGGACCCAGTGGTTCATCCGCGTCGATAAGGATTGGGCGAAGGACAGGATCTACGGGAGCATCTACCGCACCACGCTATCCTACGGTACGCCCGTAGCAGTTCCCGCCTTCAACGGTAATAACAACAACTATGAACGCGCGTTCCAGTTCAACTACGTGCATCAGTTTTCTCCAACCTGGGTGAATGAAGGCATTTTCGGCGCCAGCCGGGTTCAAGGCCTGGAGGGGTTGAACGCCCCGAACTACTCGGTTCCCGATGTCAGCGTGAGCGGAGTGGGTCTGGGATACGGAACCGGATTTGCACAGGGCGATTTCATCCAGAACAACTACCACTGGCGCGATGTACTGACGCACGTTCGCGGCGCACATACTTTGAAGTTCGGCTACGAAGGCTGGTATGGGAATGATGTCGAGCCGTTCCAGGGTCCGTGGTCCCAGCCCACCTTCAGCTTCAACAATCTGCTCGACCTGGCGGAGAGTACCCCGGAGTCGGAAAACCACGTGTACTACAGCCCCCAGAATGGTCAGGCGCAGTTGTGGTCGTGGGATGCGGCATCCCGAACCTGGGGTGTATTCGCCGAAGATACATGGAAGGCAAAAAAGAACCTGACGCTGACCCTGGGCTTGCGCTGGGACGACAGCGGAAACCCCTGGTCCGATAGCAATAGCACCGTATTCGGGAACTTCTATTTCGGGACAGGAACCACACTCGGCGACCGTATAGCAAGTGGGTATGTGAAGGCCACGCCGAAGGCCTTGGTGGGCGCGGTCACCGATCTATGGAGTCCGCGAGTCGGCTTTGCCTGGGACCTGACCGGTCACGGCAACACCATGCTGCGCGGAGGATTCGGCATCTACAACGACTGGCTCACCCAGGCGAACGTGCAGGAGGAGTTCCGCGGCAGTCCGCCCGGGGAAGTCGAACCGACGTTTAGCGCGGCGGTTTTGGACCCGACGCCTGGAAAGCCATCTCCATACTTTAACCTCGGTAGCGGAAATACGCCCCCGTTCGGCTTTAACACCGCGGGCGATTACCCTGCATTGTGCGCGTCACCCCCCTGTCTGAATTCCGCGAATGGAATTGCCGGGGCTAACGTTGCCATCGGCGGCGTCAATCCCCACCTGGAATCGCCCAAAGCCAATATCTGGTCGGCGACATTCCAACAGAAACTCGGGAGCAACTATTCGGCCAGTGTTGGCTATGCCGGATCGCACGGCTACAACATGGTTGGTGGCGGCGATACGGCGGGGATTGTGAGTTACGGCCAGACCATCAACGCCTATGCCCTCGACCTGTACACCCACAACAGCATGACGCCGACTCGGTACAATCCCTACTTCGGCTCGATTACCTACACGACCAACGATCGCTACAGCAACTACGAGAGCGTGTTCTTCGACTTCAATGGACGCTTCGCACGCGGCGGCTTCGTTGACGCGTCGTATACACATTCGCGGTCGCAGGACGACGCCAGTAACTATCCCGCTGAAGCCACTCCAAGTACCTACTACGGACCGTCTCCGTGGGATGTGCCCAATCGTTTCTCGCTCACGTTGAATTACGAACTGAAGGGACTCAACGGCGGGCACGGCGCCGCGGGGTTGGTCACAGGAGGATGGGGAGCCAGCGGAACCACCGTCTTCCAATCCGGCTATCCCCAATTCGTTTCCAATGAGGCCCCATTTGTTGCGCTGTGCGCTGACGGCACCAACTCGAGCGATAACCCGACCGGTTGTCCGACCGCGACCAATGTAATGCAAGCGGCGTTCGGCCCGGGAAGCGGCGATTACAACGTGGATGGCGAGACCGGCAACACCCTGGCCAGCGTAGTCACCGGAGGGCTGGATTATCCGGATGTCACGAACTACCAGCAGGGACACTCGAAAAGCGCTTTTCTCAATGGTGTTTTCACTTCCGGGCAGTTCACCACGCCCACGTTCGGGTCTGAGGGCAACGAGAAAGCCATGCAGTTCCGTGGTCCGAATTATTTCGATAGCGACCTGAACATCTACAAGAACACAGCCATCCGGGAGGGGGTTATTTTTCAGGTGCGCTTTGAATTCTTCGACCTCTTCAACCGCGTGAATCTCACCGGCTTCGACTCCAACCTGGCCAATCTGAGCAGCACGTTCGGCAAGGCCACTGCCCAGCAACTGCCGCGCTACTGGCAGCTTGGCGGAAGGTTCAGCTTCTAGAGCCTTGCTGCCGCCACTACCAACCGGTCCTGCCGCTTACACACAGGCGGCAGGACCCTTCTGTTTCTCCTGTGGTGCAGCAGAATCTTTGCAGGTCGCTTTATGCTTAGAGCTGTCCGCGTACTCTCCTGCGAATGAGAATTACCCGGAGCTCTGTCGCAGAGAGGCGTAGCTGTGCGAGAAGAGCAATTAGGAACATGGATTCCTGAACCATGCATTGGCTGAAAAAGTCACTCACTGCTCTCACCGTCGCCGCGTTCCTCGAATGCGCTTCAGCACAAAACGGCGACCCCACTGGATCCATTGCCGCGGCTTTGAACAGCGGCGAATACACAAAAGCGCTTCAAATGCTGCGGCCCGCACTTCAGACCTCGCCGGGCGATGCTCAATTGTGGGCCATGCAGGGCGCGGCCGAAGCCGGGCTTGGCGACTCAAAGCAGGCGCTCGCCTCCTATCGCCGCGCGCTGAAGATCGATCCCGGCTATCTGCCGGCTCTGCACGGCGCTGCGCAGGTTGAGTTCGATTCGGCCAGCCCGGAGGCAATTCCGCTTTTGCAGCGCCTGCTCAAGTTGCATCCGGAGGACCAAATCGCACACGGCATGCTGGCCGTGCTCGAGTACCAGCAGGGAGACTGCTCTGAAGCCGTGAATCACTTCGAGAAGACTGGCTCGTTATTTGATACCAAACCCGGGGCGCTGCATGCCTGGGCCACCTGCCTGGTTCGCCTTCATCGGCCAGACCAGGCGGTTCCCCTGCTTGAGCGCACCCTCACCCAGAACCCCGACGACGAACACGAAAGGCGGCTGCTTGCCTGCCTGCAACTGATGGCGCACCAGCCCCAGGATGCCCTCGCCACGCTCGGCCCTCTGTTGTCGGGCAACAGCGATCCGGATGCGCTTGAGCTTGCCTCGGCGGCCTACGAGGACGCACATGAAACCGAAAAGGCCGTTGACGCATTACGGCAGGCCATCGTTCTTAATCCTGATAAGACTCAGCTTTACGTGGATTTCGCAGCGATGGCCTCCGCACACCAGTCTTTTGTGGTCGGCATCAATGTCGTCAACGACGGCATCGCCCTGCACCCCAACGATGCGGCTCTCTATTTTGCCCGCGGCGTCCTTCACGTGCAACTTGCCCAATACGATATGGCGCAGTCGGATTTCGAGAATGCCTATCGCTTGGACCCCAATCAGTCGCTCAGTACCGCTGCGCTCGAACTTTCGGCCGTTCAGCAAAACGATCTGGACCGCGCTCTTACCACTGTCGAAGATAAACTTGAGCGCCGGCCCAACGATCCGATCCTGCTTTATCTCGAAGCCGATGTTCTGCTCGAGAAGGGCGCCGAGCCAGGCACTCCGGAATTCCAGAGGGCAATGCGTTCGGCGCAAAGCGCGGTCAGACTTGGACCGGAGTTGGAACCAGCCCATGCGGTCCTGGCCAAGCTTTATCTGCAGGCCGGCTCTTTTCAGCAAGCCGTGGCCGAATGCCGCAAAGCACTCCAGATGGATCCAACCGACCAAGCCTCGCTCTACCACATGATTCAGGCACTTAGAAAAAGTGGCCAAACCGGCGAGACCCCGGATTTGCTCAAGCGCCTCGCCCAACTTCGTCAGGAGGCAACCGAGAAAGAGCGCGAGCAATACCGCTA
>JASHVU010000586.1 GCA_030044455.1 Acidobacteriaceae bacterium
CGACTGGGGTTACAACGAAAACTGTGCGCCATTGGCGCTGAAGAGTAATTCTCGTTGAATGCCCAGCGGGCGACTGCTGCAACCATTCGCCGCGGCACCAGTTCACTGATAAACGCTACTCCGCGCTTTTCGTTTCGCCGCACATAGAAGCGCAGGTTGACCTCAAGAAAGGAGCGATGAAACGGGACTGAGACGCCTTTTACCCGAGTCTTGTTGAACTCAAAACCAATGAGGCTCACGTAGGTTCGGCCACCGAAACTGTCGAGTTGAGTGCCTGCAGGAACCAGCGGAAGCAGCAAAGCCGGATCGACGGTGTAATTCAGCATGAGCAGGTTGATCCACTCTGCGGTGAGAAAAATTCTCTTCCGATCCATGCTCCCCGGTTCAGGTTTCACGCGCGCAGATCCATCCCAGTTCGGCCCAGCTTTTGAACCACTGCTGCAGCTTGGCTGCTCGCCTTGCCGCGGGAATGCGCGAATCGGCGAAGCCCGCTTCCATGGCTTCGGCAAGCATCTTCCCCTCCTGGAGCGCAGTCAGCATCAGGAATGCCTCGCGCGGCAAGCGCAGGTAAAAGACTGAGAGCTCGACGCGATGCGCGGCCAGCCAGGTGGGCTTGCGGCGGATGCGTGGCAGCTTCGCCGGGGGCTGCTCCTCTTCATCGGAACCCAGGCCTGCTTCGCTGGTTTGGCGTTTTTCGCGCTGGTGCAAATCGAGCACAAGATTCTCTGCCGGGTAATTCAGCTCCATCAACTCGATGTGCGGTTGCAATGATAGTTGCGAAGAGCCGTCGAGCGCTGCAATCTCAGCGAGCGTGAGCGGCGCGCGCTGGGCCGAATCGAAGGCGACGACGAAGGCCCATTCGATTTTTGCGATATCGACTGCGAGCGAGTGACGGCGTCCGGTTAACTCGGGATGCACTCGGAGCCACGCCGGCAGATGCGAGCCGAGATTGCGCATGGTGAAGGAGCGGCTGGGATGCTCGGTGAGGTACGCGACCGAGAGGGAAGCAAATTTGCGCGAGCCCAGCACGGCACGCAAGGCGACGAAGTCCTCGGCCAGTGCACTCAGTACGCGGTACCAATATTGCCGGTTGTAGATCTCAAGGCGTTCGAAGGCGTTGAGTCGGCTGTTGGGCGCGACAAACGACTCCGCAATTTCAGCCATGGAACGGCCGTCGGCGGCGCGTTCGCGCATGTTTTCGTCGCGCGTCAAAGGCTGCATGACGGCGGCGGCCATTTCGCGCTGGATGGATTCAAGGTTCATAAAAGGTCCTTAGATAGAACGAACCTCATCGGTATCCCATGTCCCAAAATCGGGGCATGGGGCACTCCTATAGAGTGGATGGTCAGGCAATTCATGACGCGGCCTCAACCAATTCCTGAGCCGGCTGTTTACGACGCAAGTAGCGATTGGCCTTTAGGGCTTCGGCGTGCACCTCGTCAAAGCTGGGAATATGATCATCCCACTCGAGCAGCGTGGGGGTTGGCCCGCAGCGCTCTGTGGCGCGTGCATAGAGTTGCCAGACGGGATCGATCACGGGATGATCGTGGGTGTCGAGGATGTATTTCTCGTAGCGTGAATGGCCAGCGATATGAATCTGGGCCACGCGATGGGCCGGGACGGCATTCACATAATCCATGGGATTGAATTCGTGATTCATGGCGGAGACGTAAATGTTGTTGACGTCGAGCAGGATTCCACAATCGGCGCGCTCTACTACTTCAGTCAGGAACTCCCACTCGGTCATCTGCGATGCGGTGAAGGCAGCATACGAACTCACGTTTTCGACGGCAACGGGAATCTCGAGGAAATCCTGAACCATGCGCACGCGCTCGACAGTTCGTTCCACGGCTTCCCATGTGTAGGGCAACGGAAGTAGATCGTGGGTGTAGGTGCCGTCGACCGAGCCCCAGCAGAGGTGGTCGCTGAGCCAGGGTGTTTTCGTGCGTTGTACGAGTTGCTTGAGGCGGCGCAGATGCTCGGGGTCGGGCGCAGTCACGCTGCCAAAGTACATCGATACGCCGTGCTGCACCACGCGGTAGCGATCCATGATCTGGTCGAGCATGGCCAATGGGCGGCCGGCGTCGATCATGAAGTTTTCTGAGATGATTTCAAACCAGTCGACGACCGGCTTGCGCGAGAAGATGTGCTGGTAGTGCGGAATCCTCAAGCCGATTCCGACTGTGTGGTCTGCATACGCGTTGAATCGATTACCGGGCATAAATCAGGGGTCAGGGGTCAGGGGTCAGCCGATCGAGAGGAATTTCGAGGGACCGGGATACGCGTTCGCCTCCGCTAAAAGGTTGCGGCTCCGATCCCTCTTGTAAGTGTGACGAGTTGACTAAGCGAAGAGGGCCTTCGGCATCTTGGAGCCGTCGGTAGCGCAGCCGCCCTTGCCCTTGCAGGTATTCTTGCCTTTGCAGCCCTGGTCGCTCGACTTGCAGCCACCTTGTCCCTTGCAGTCGTTCTTGCCTTTACAGGAGTGCTTGGCAGGGGTGTCCTGGGAGCCGAAGTTGAGGCCGGCGTTAGTGAAGTGGGCTGAACCGTTCGAGGCAGAGTTTGCCGACTGAGCTGCAACCGTGGTGCCACCGGTCAGACCGGCTAGAGCTGCGGTCAAAAGCAGAGCATTCAGTTGATTCTTCATAGGAAATGTGACCTCGCTTGGGGGTTGGCGCGGAAGGGGTTCCGCGGGTTGGAGTGCGCAGGGGGTAGGTTCGACCCATCCCGCAGAAGGGGTACGCTCCTAAGACAGCACGTCTGAAGGAATAGTTACAGGGAAATAGGACGGTCGTAAATGAATTTCTTCTGATTCGGCACAGGTATCGGAAACAATGAGATCCGCATTCCTTGATTTGCGACCGGCTGCTGGGTGCGCTACCCTGATTCAACCCGGGAGTCCTTCGCTGTCCGCTGCCGGATGCAGGAGGTCGTTTGAAATCCACCAAGGGCTTGGAGATTGTGACCGGCGCAAGCGTGGTACTGGCCGTGCTGCAGAGTCTGTGCACGGCGGTAGTTACCATCAGCGGTGTGCGCGTGTTGATTGGCCTTGGCGCGCTGGCGGCGAGCAGCATCTCTGCTCCGATGCTTGCGTTTCACCAGGACGCAATCCGCATTCCCATGCTGATTCTGGCCGTTGCCGGCTCGGTTGTGAATCTCGGAGTCCTGGCATGGATATGGCATCTCCGCTCCCGTCCCGAGGCGAAATGGCGCCGGAAAGAGATCGAGCCGAAGCAGCGGCGCTCTGAACGATTGCAGGTTGCGATGGCGTTGCTCACGCTGGCGCTGGTGGGAGTTGAAGTTTGGGCGCATGGAGTGGTGCACCGCAAGCCGCCGGCGCCACAAATCACGATTCAGAGCTGAGCGGCCGGTGGGAGCTGCTGAGGCCGGAAACTGCCTGGATAGATCATGTCTCACGAGATTGCAGCTCTGCTTCCAGCCGCTCGTGAAGCCGGTGGCTGAAACCGGCAGGCAGCTCGAAGACCCGTCCGTCGGCCACCAGGACGACGACATTTCGAGTCGAATCGAGTACCGCCGAGCAAATCTCGCAGGTTTCAAGATGCTTGTCGATATCAGCGCGCAGGGCCGCATCCACATCGCCATCGATGTAGGCGGAGATGTGCTCCCATACGTGCTTGCAGTCAACTCTCATCTTCCCCAACCCAACAATCCGCGTTTTGGTGCAAACGATTTCAATTTATGTGCCAGTTTACGCTGCAAAAGGGCCCGGGCGCGATGCAAGCGAACTTTGACTGACCCTTCTGTGATTCCCAGCGCGGCCGCGGACTGGCACACGTCCATTTCTTCGATGTCTCTCAGCAGCACCACGTTACGGTAAATGTCGGGCAGATTGTCAATGGCCTCCCGGATCAGTGCAGCCAGTTCCTGTTTTTCGAGCTCCTCAGCCGGTACTTCACGCCAGCTGGTCAGTACTGCGGGAGTAAAGTCGCCGGAATCACCATCGGTGAGAGCATCCAACGAGTCCTCGCGAAGCCGGTCGAGTTTACGCAGCCGACCCAGCCCTTCGTTGCGGGCGATGGAGAGCACCCACGTCTTGAACTGCGAGTCGCCGCGAAATAAGTTGAGGTTGCGGAAGACTTTGATCGCAGTTTCCTGGGCAGCGTCTTCAGCATCGGCCTGGTTATGCAAAATGGAGAGCAACAAGAAGTAGATGGCGCGCTCGCAGGGGCGGATAAGTTCATGAAACAGATGCTTTTCGCCCGCCAGGATGCGGCGAATGCAGTCCGCTTCGAACTCAGGATTCGGGACCTTCGTCATGCCTGCCGCCCATTGCCTCGAGATCAGGAAGCCCGTGGCAATTCCTCGGTATCGTGCCGCTGAGGACACTATAAACCCCAGCGTTAAGAGGGTATAAAGGCGGCAGTGGGGGGCACAAGTTTTTCAATTTCCAAAAACAATCGTTGCAGAAAAAATCAAAATGGGCTGTACAATTGGCGCACAAGCACCACTTTCAGGGAGGCCCTTATGGCCGGTGACATGCAGTTAACTTGCAGCGACTGTGGACAAGAATTCACGTTCACCGCTGCCGATCAGCAATTCTTTTCGGAGAGAGGGTTCTCGACCCCCAAACGCTGCAAGCCATGCCGACAGGCCAAAAAAGCCGACGGAGGCGGGGGAGGGGGAGGGTACCGGTCAGCTTCAGCTCAGGGAACTCCTGTGATTTGTTCGAATTGTGGACAACCGACGACGGTGCCATTCGAGCCCCGCGGCGACCGCCCGGTTTACTGCCGCGACTGCTATGTAGCCCGCAAAGGCGGCGGAGGCGGCGGACGGAGCGCGGCAAGGTAGTTAGTTTCAAAGCCCTGATGAGACAATTCGAGCGTTTGAATGAAGCGGCGCAATATTTTTGTGTCTGAACCGGAATCCACATTGCCGGGTTGAAATTTGCATACCTCATTGCAGTTCAAGCGAGGCATTGCCTAGAGCGGTTCCTCAGTTGTGGAAGCCGTTTCCAGCCTCAGTGCCGGTGGATTTTTCCCTAAGAAAAATCCACTTAGCCATAGCGGCTTCGGGACACAGTAACTGAGGAACCGCTGTAGCTCCGCAACTTGAATCCGTTCGATTGCTCCACCCACACAGGAGCGGCATACCGATATACCGTGATCTACCGCACGGCCTGCGATCGCGCGCCCGCGCCAGAATCAACCTAACATCAGACGGCGCGGCTGTGTGCAGCAGGTTATCGATGCGCGGCTACGGAATGACCGCTGATGGGCGAACGAGGACGCAATGGAAGTTCGGGTTACACAAACCGAAGGTGTGCGGTTTTCGGTAAAGGCAAGAACACACGAGCTGTTCAGCGACCAGCCGGCAGAAAACGGGGGCATGGATACCGGGATGACGCCACCGGAACTTCTGCTTGGCGCATTAGGCTCATGTGCTGCTTATTATGCGGTGGAATACCTACGCACACGAAAGTTGGCCGAAACCGGAGTCAAGGTGCGGGTGACGGCCGAAAAGCTGAAGCAGCCGGCCAGGCTCGGCAATTTCGTGGTAACGGTGAGCTGCCCAGTCCCTTTATCGGATGCACATAACGAGGGGTTGCTCCGCGCTGTGCAGCATTGCCTGATCCACAACACGCTGGCATCGCCAGGCCGGATTCTGGTGGAAACGCCGATTATGCAACCGGTTCCGGCGGGCAGTTGACCTTTTGACCGACTCGCGCATCCTACAATACATCAGAGTGAAGTTTTGTGCAAAAATCAAATCAATAGGCAGGTGAACCCAAACCGTCGAGCACAGATACTCTCTCGATTTCTTTTCATCATGGAAGACTCCACACATGTTGCCTGACTTGGCCGCTTCCCCGGCTTTTTGGCGCAAATTCCTCGCCTGCTGGCTTTGCATGCTGGCAGTGGTATTTGCGTTTGAAGCGAAAACGGCGTGGTACGGCCCGGCTGCCGGTTTTGGAAGCCCAGTTCGTGCCGCCAAGGCTCTCCCTGTCGACTTACCACAGATCGTGTCGCATGGTATCCCTGCCCCGACCCCGGTTCATCCCGCGCTTCCCTTCCTCATATCTACCGTATTTGTGCTCGCGCAATCAGCCGGATTCAAATGCCGCATGACGCGCAATGCAAATCACGGAGCGTTCACGCCTGCTTCGGCGCCGTTCTTTTCTCCCCGACAATTCTTCCGTCCCCCTCCAGTCATCTGAAGCGTCCTATTTTGTAACGCAAGTGCGAGATGGCGACAGCGTCGCTCCTCGCCAGTGGGTCTCGAAACTTCAAACTCCGGCAATCGCCTTTGGTTTGAACTCCGCCTTGACGCCGGAACTGTCAGGGATCGCTTCGTGCCTCCGGGATCGATCTCTCACCCCGGCATGCAGGAATGAGACTTACATTCGCACTTGCGAGCTTCCCCGGGGGTTGGGTGCCGTTTACCTGCTCCCCTCCCTTTGTTCTTGATTGACGAAATAAAACCATGCTGCAAACAAGGAGCATGAAGGGAATGAATAGAAAGAACTCTCTTCTCGTTTTGGTCGTTTCGGCGCCGCTCGCGTGCTTGGCCTTCACCGGCTGCCACTCGGGCGCCGCCGCCAAAAGCGTAACCGCCGCAACTGCACGTGTCGCCGCGGCGCAGCGGGGCGATATCTCACATGTTCTGACCCTGGCCGGACAGTTTCAGCCCTACCAGGTGGTGGACGTTCACCCCAAGGTGAGCGGCTACATGAAGAAGATCAATGTAGACATCGGCGACCTGGTGAACCAGGGCGAGACGCTGGCTGTACTTGAGGTTCCCGAACTGAAGGCGCAGTTAGAGCAGAGCAACTTCGAAGTGCAACAGAGCCAGGAAGAGATCAAACGCGCGCAGCGTGAAATTGCACGCACTGAAGCGGTGAACTTTGCGCTTCACGCCGAGGCGGAGCGACTGAAGGCGGCCGCGGCTACGCGCCCGGGATTGATTGCGCAACAGGAACTCGATGACGCGCAGTCACGCGATCTTTCGTCGCAGGCGCAGGTCGATGCAGCAAAGGCCGCCATGGCCGCTGCGCAGCAGCACGAAGCCGCGGCTCGCGCCAACAGCGAACAAGTGCAGGCGCTTGAAAACTACACCAACGTTGTTGCACCGATCACCGGTGTGGTGATCTGGCGATATGCCGATACCGGCGCTCTCATTCAGGGCGGGACAAATTCCAATGACCAGGCGCTGCCGATCGTTCGAATCTCGCAAAGCCGGCTGCTTCGTCTTCGCGTTCCTGTGCCCGAGGACGACGTGCGATTCGTTCACGAGGGCGACACGCTTGACGTTCGCGTGGATGCTATCGGCCGCTCGTTTACCGGCAAGATCGTTCGATTTACGCGCAGTTTGAACTTTGAAACCCGCACGATGGAGACAGAAGTGGATGTGGAGAACAAGGATCTCTCCATTTCACCGGGAATGTATGCCAACACCGCCCTCCACCTGGCACACGTGGCAGATGTGGTCACGATTCCGGTGGAGGCGCTGGTGCTGAATCAGCAGAAGCAGACGGTGTATGTGCTCGATGGCGATAATCGCATCCGGATTCGCGAAGTCGAGGTAGGTTTGGAGGGGTCGAAACTTGCGGAGATCAAGAGCGGGCTCGAGCCCGGAGATCGGGTGGTTATCGGCGGCCAGGATAAATACCAGGAAGGGGAGCAAGTGATCCCGATCCTGGCTGCGGAGCCGGCCTCAGAGACGGTGCAGGAATCCGGCGGGATGATCGACATGAAAGCAGAGACAAACAACGGAGGCGATCACTAATGCCCCGGTTTGCGCTGCGATTTCCCTTTTTCATCCTGATGGTGTGCCTGGTGATCGCTCTGATTGGTACCGTCACCGTAATCAGCATGCCTGTAGACCTGTTCCCCGATATCGATATGCCGGTAGTGGTGGTGGCTACGTTCTATAACGGCATGCCGCCGGAACAAATCGAGGCCGACATCAC
>JASHVU010000587.1 GCA_030044455.1 Acidobacteriaceae bacterium
CGCTGTTGCGCTCGTACAAGCAGTGGTGCCCGGGCTGGATGCGCTGGGCTCTTAATCTGACGGGCGGCGTGGGGGCTTTTGCTCCGCTCTCCCACCTTTTCAACCTGTTTGACGTCTTCGGTCACCTCGGCCGCTACCTTGCCCACCAGCCCTGGGCCCAGGCGTTTGTACCGCATTTACCATTCGCGATCGGCTGCTGGGTTTTCTTTGTAACGACGGCGTTCCTGGCGGCGATTCTGCGCTCACAGGAAGAGCTGCGGGTGCTGGTTTCGCAGGCGTAGACGGCCCCGCTGTCACGATCGGTTCAAATCCGGCGATGTACACGTTCCGCACTGCGCCCGGATTTAGACGGCTTGTACTTTCACTGGCCGGTTGCCGACAGACAGGAGTAGACTCGTAGCACTCCAGACTTTGGGCCCCCAGTTTCCCCGGCAACACCATCGCTCCAAAATTGTTTCAGGGAGGCCATTCAATGCCACAGGAAAATGTGCAACGCGTGGGCGAGTATGAAATTCTCTCGCAGATCGGCGCAGGCGGCATGGGCTGCGTGTACAAGGTCCGCAACATCATTTCGAACCGGGAAGAGGCGATGAAGATCCTGCTTCCGGATTTCGCCCGGGACCCGGAGCTTACGGCCCGGTTCATGTCAGAGATTCGAACGCTGGCCGGACTCGAACATCCCAATATCGCGCAGTTACGCACAGCGTTTCAGGTGGATAACCAGTTTGTGATGGTGATGGAGTACGTGGAAGGAACCACGCTCGACAAGCTGGCGCCGCAATTGCAGGGATCGCTGGAGACGCTTCTGGATTATGCCGGCCAGGTGCTGGCCGCGCTGAGCTATGCGCATGGCCGCGGAGTGACCCACCGCGACATCAAGCCGGCCAACATCATGATCACTTCGCATGGGGTGGTCAAGCTGATGGATTTCGGAATCGCCAAGTCAACCACCGATATGAATCTGACGCGTCCGGGGACGACGATGGGTTCGATTTACTACATGTCGCCGGAGCAGGTTCGCGGAGGCACGATCGATGCCCGATCCGACATCTACTCGTTTGGCGTGACGCTCTACGAGGTGCTCACCGGCCGAAAGCCGTTCCAGGCCGATACCTCATACAGCGTGTTGAATGCGCAGGTGAACGAGACGCCGAGGCCGCCAACGGAAGTGAATCCGGCGATTCCTCAGGCGCTGAGCGACATGGTGATGCGTGCTATGGCGAAGGATCCGGGCCTGCGATTCCAGACGGGAGAAGAGTTTCGCAATGCGCTCAAGGCACTGCGACGGGCAGAGCCGGCGCCGCTGCGGGCGGAGACAGTAGTGCAGTCCATCACTCAGCCGGTTCCGCAGCCGGGGTTTACTCCGGTTGCGATGCCAGCGCCGCCGGGGTTTACACCGGTTGCGACGCCGGCACCGCCGGTCCGGCAGCAGCGTGGCAAAAGTCATCGCACCATGTGGGTCGCCATTGGAGCGCTGGCTGTGGTGCTGGCGTTGGTGGCGGCGGGGCTTGTGCTGCCGCGTTTCTATGCGATGTACGCCGGTCAAAAATCTGCGGCAACGGCTATTAACACCAAAACCTCCGCGACGTCGGGCTCGGTGCAGCCGGCCACCACTTCAAGCGCGCCCGAGCAACCGGTTGGCGCGACCAGCAACGTCGCTGCAAATGTGCCTTCGGGTGGCCCGGCAACGAACGCCGCGAATGCCAATCCGATTCCGGCGGCAAAGACGGGTACCGGGAGTTCAAAGGGAGCCTCGGCGGGCCCGCCACAAACTGGTAATTCGGGAACGCAAATGACGCAACCGGCTCCGGGCCCGGTGCAATCGGGCGCTCCCGCGCAGCCTCCCGGTCCATCGCCGGATGAGATTCGCCAGGCGCACAACCGCTTCACCGATCTCGACGCGCGGGCTCAGGCTGCAACCGCCGGCGTGAATCAAATCCGCAGCCAGCAGCAGGCGCAGGGGCTCGATATGCGGAGCGACATTCTGGCTTCGATGGCCAGAATGAGTACCTACATGCGCGATGCGGATCGTGCGATGGAGCAGAAAGATCTGGCGACGGCCAATGAATCCATGGATCGCGCCGGCCAGGAGATCGAGAAACTGGAGAAGTTTCTGGGAAGATAATTGGAGCTCATCGCAAATAAGAATGCCCGCCGCGATTGCAGCGGGCATTCTTGTATGTGACAGGACTATTGAACAACTGTTTTGACGCGATCGCCGGTCTTGAAGTCGGTACCGGATACCGCAGTGCAAATCGCCGAAACGTCGTCTACATCGGTGGCTTTGATGACGCCGACTGTGTTGGTAAGCCTGCGCAGAACATTGCCGGTGGTGGGGTCCTTGATCTCCTTGGTGACGCGCAGCACGTTGAACTGGTCGCCGACTTTAACACCGGCCTTGGCGCCAACGTTGATGATGATTTGACCGCTGTCGACTGCGGCGACTTCGCCCTCAACCGTGACCGTGCGCATGGTTAATTTCGGCGAGTCTGCAACCAGGCCGGTGCTGAGCTGATCGGTGGCCGCTTTGGTCGCTTCGCCGATGATAGTCTGCTGGAAGTCGCTTGAGCCGAAATCGGCTCCGCCGGCGCCGAAACCGTGCCAGTTGCCACCGCCGCCCAGCATCGACGTGGAGGAACGCGCAGATTGGCCCTTGCCATCGGCTACGCCCAGAATCTCACCAGTATCGATGTTGATGATGCGGGCAGTAATCGCGACGTTAGCTTTGGAGTTGGAGTGATGAAATCCGCCCAGACCGAGCCCGCCAAGACCTCCGCCGCCTCCACCCATGCCCGTATTCTTGGTTTCGTTGCCAAACTCGGTGATGCTACCCACGACAATGTAATCGACGCCAAGCAACTTGCCGATCTGGGCGGCGCTATTTGGGTCGGCACGATTCGAATTGGAGAAGTTCTGCTCCTTCAGGACTTTGTCCAGGGCCGCACGCTCGATGATCGAGTAGGTCCCGTCCTTCACCAGATCGGTGACGAGGAGATCGGTGATTCCTTTGCCGACGTCCACATTTGTGCCGAAAAGGGCTGCGGTCGTAGTCTGCACCGTAGCGTAGTCGAAGTCCATGACCGCTAGGCGTATCTTGCGAGTGGGCGGGGTCTGAGCATGCGACTCGCTGACGAAAGCGCCAGCCAGTATCACCAGCCCGGCCAGGCAGGCAGGGAAAACCCTGGGTATATTCATGTAGTCACCTTTTTAGGAGAGTGGGCCCTGACAGAAAGGTTCCCCCGGTCTACGACATGTGTCAAGGTAATTCTTCAGCCTTCTGCATCTTGCGTTGGTGGTCAGGTTTGCCCGGCACATCGCGGTGTGCTAACCTTGATTTCTGTGCCGTACTAAGCGCGGGGTGGTAGTGTGTCCGCGCATCATTCGGGCTTCTGGAACGGTTTCTGATGGTTTGAACGGTTGAGCGCCGGCGTAATTTTGCCCTCGATCAACTGTTAGAAGAGCTGGCGTAGCTCAGCTGGTAGAGCATCTGATTTGTAATCAGAGGGTCGGGGGTTCAAATCCCTTCGCCAGCTCCATAAATGAGGCCGCAAAAGGGGCTTGAAACGGCAGGATTTTACCGGCGAAAGTTTTTGTATTCGCTGGACCTGTTCTCCGCGGTGACCCCACTTCAGGCGCGGGCAGCGCAAAATCCGGAGGCTCTCCGGCGGTTGCGGCGTGCGCGGAAGAGGGTACGGGACGGGGTTGGATGGTTTGGTTTAGGTTCGGTGCGTGGGGAATATGGCCTCCCACCCTAAACGCAAAAAGCGCGTCTAGGATGGGGCACCGGAATGTTGGGCTTGTAGTTTGGGCACAGGTGGCCGAGCGGTTAATGGCAGCAGACTGTAAATCTGCCGCTCCTTGCGAGCTACGGAGGTTCGAATCCTCCCCTGTGCACCAGAAATATAGTGGTCAGGGAACAGGGGCCAGTTGTCGGTTTTGCGGTGGTTGATTTGGCCGATGCGGCCTATACCTGCAGGATGAGGCTAAGAGCTGAAAGCTGGTTTTAGGGATGGAGAAGGAAGCGCAAGTGGATCGCGATCCCGAGAAAGTGGCGGGAGCCGATCGGGAAGAGCGCTCCGGAAGCGATCTGGAAAAGAAGTACCCGGTAGCCTTGGCGATGTACGCGGTTCTGGCGGTTCTGGTTTGGTTTACGGTTGGCGAAGGCAGTGTAATGGTGCTTGGCCGGCCAGTGCAAGTGCGAGTGATTCCGATTCTGATTCTGGCCTTGTTTGCGTTTCGGACGTATGTGGCGATGCAGGCAGAGAGGATCAGGCGGGGAAAAGATTAGCTGCCAGCCTCAAGCTGCTGGCTTCTAGCTCTTGGTTGCGGGAACGAGTTGAGGTGGCTGATTCCGGCAGAGAAGAGCTAGAAGCTAGGAGCTAGAAGCGAGTAGCTGAATGTAGAGGGCTGATGTAGCTCAGTTGGTAGAGCACTCCCTTGGTAAGGGAGAGGTCACCAGTTCAATCCTGGTCATCAGCTCCAGAAATGCAGCTTCTAGCTGCTAGCTATTAGCTTCTAGCTTGTGTCGTGCTGGAAGAAGTTGATGCGGCAAGCACAAGCAAGATGAGCTAGAAGCTAGCGGCTAGAAGCTGGAAGCTGTTTTCAAGGGCGGGAGTAACTCAGTGGTAGAGTCACAGCCTTCCAAGCTGTTGGTCGCGGGTTCGATCCCCGTCTCCCGCTCCAGAAATGCAAGCTACTAGCCATTAGCTTCTAGCTACTAGCTTGTGGACGGGTGGAACGAGCTGAAGAGGCTGGAGCAGGCAACGAGCTAGAAGCGAATGACTAGAAGCTAGGAGCTGTTTTTACGATGTTCGAGCAGGTGGCAATCGCGGTTCAGAACGAGGAAGGATTCAAGAAGCTGCACGCGATTCTCGATGCGGTGTTCGACTCGAGCCAGGTTGAGGTTTTTCTCAACCGCGTGAAACGGGCTGGATTGAGAGTGCGGGATTACGAGACGATTCTGGAGCGCGGATTTTTGGGCAGGGAAGCGCAGACGTTGTATGCGGCGCTGCCGGTGAGCGATCAGGGATTGACCCGCGAGCGGTATCTCAGGCTGGTTGAGAAGGTGCCAGTGGAATTGCGGCAGAGGTATCTGAAGGTGTACGCGTATTACTGAGAAAGGCGAGCTGCTAGCTTCTAGCCTCAAGCTTCTAGCTAGGGATTGCTAGGTTAGGTGACGTCGATGGAGAGACAGAGGCGGTTTGAGACGGCCCAGGAGCTTCAAAGTTTTTGTGAGCGGCTCCTGGAAAAGGAATACGACCTAACTCCATTCAATTTGGGAGAGACTTCTCGCGTCTTCGGTGCCGCTGGCGTAGGAGACGTTTCTCGAATTCAGGCTGAGCAGAAACGGAATCGCAATCGTGACGCGGCAATCAACCTCCTAGGGGAAATAGAAATTGCGAAGAAGGAATTCCCACTGGTTGCCAAACGGTACGGGGCCATTTTGGGCAAGGCTGGAGAAGTGTGGAAGAAACTGGCCGAACCTGTTGGGGCCAGAAGCTAGCGGCTAGGAGCTAGCAGCTAGAAGCTTGATTCAGGAAAGCTGTACGGAGGATTCAAAGGCAATGGCGAAGGAAAAATTTGATCGTTCGAAGCCGCACGTGAACGTGGGGACGATCGGGCACATCGATCACGGCAAGACGACGTTGACGGCGGCAATCACCAAGGTGTTGCAGAAGCACAACCCGAAGAATCAGTTTCGTTCGTTCGACTCGATTGACAA
>JASHVU010000588.1 GCA_030044455.1 Acidobacteriaceae bacterium
CGGGATACTCGGATTATTTTCTGGGCAATTTCTTCGGCAATGCGGTGCTTCCGGCATGGTGGCATGAAGATCCGCGCTATTTCCAAAAAGGATCAGGCAAACCCATCAACCGCGTTCTGTGGGCGGCGGCCAGCACCGTATGGTGCAAGCGTGACAATGGCAAATGGGGACCAAACTACGCTAATGTTGGCGGCAACCTGATCGGCTCGGCCATTGGACGCATATATTACCCACCCGCAGATCGTACCGTCAGCGGAACAATCAGCGACGGATTGACCGTCTCCGCCGAAGGCATCGTCGGAGCCGAGGTGATCGAGTTCTGGCCGGACCTGGTGCGCCATTACCAGCGCAAAAAAGCTGAAAAGCAGGCCCGTGCAGCAGGCGCTGCCAACGGACAAAACAAGAATGCAAAACCGGGAAACCAGAACCAGAATTAGTCCCGTGGTACAAACCCCTAATTCACCTTGATTGACTCCTTTTCGGTTGTCGCGAATCAGAGTAGTCATGGAAATGCACTTTCCGTTTTTCCAAGAGAGATTCTTTATTCATTCTGTTTTCATCCCGAGGAGATCAATGACTGCGAACGTTTCTCGCCTCGTCCTGTTTGCCTGCATGTCGATTGCCGGCGCCACAGCCGCCGCCAGTCTGGCGGCACAGCAGACCGGTGCGGATGATGCTCGCACCGCTGTTCTCGATGCTTGGTTCGCAGCCGCTTCGGTACCAGGTGCGGAAGCCCAGCTGACGGCCGCCCCGGCCCAATCGTCCAGCGCCAACACGCCGGCGCCACAGAATCAGGCGCCGCAGAGTGCGAAGGAGGATTCAGCTGGCAAGCAGACCAAGCGCATCCTCGGCATCGTGCCCAACTTTCGCGCCATCAGCACCGACGAAAAGCTGCCTCCTGAGACCGTCAAAGAAAAGTTCGTAGACGCGACCGAGGATTCGTTCGACTACTCGTCGATCTTCTTTCCCGCCGTCATTGCCGGCTATAACCAAGCAAGAAAGTCAACGCCCGAATTCCACCAGGGAGCAGCCGGCTACGCTCGTTACTTCTGGCACTCGGCCGTCGACCAGACCAGCGAAAACTACATGGTCGAGTTCATCTTTCCCACCTTCACCCACGAAGACGCGCGCTACTACACCTTGGGTCGCGGGGGATTCCTGAAGCGCACAGGCTACGCTTTGAGCCGCGCCGTCATTACCCGAACTGACTCGGGAAAGGAAATTTTCAACATCAGCGAGGTCGTGGGCGCCGGCGCCGCCGCAGGAATTTCCAATCTCTATTACCCCCGTGCTGAGCGGACCATCGGAAACACTGGAAGCCAATGGGGGCTCGATGTGGGCATTGACGCCGGCGTCTTCGTATTCAGAGAGTTCTGGCCAGATATCAACCACCACGTATTTCACAACAAATACAGCGACTCCCCCGCACAGAAATAGAGCCGTCCTCATTTGTCTGTGCCGGTCAGGGGTGCCTCGTTCAAGGCCCGCTCGCGCGGGGTTCGTGTGTGCCCTACTCATCTCCTGCCGGGTGCTCCACGCTCGCGATGTATTTGTTTTTGTCGCTAGGATGGGAAACCAGGTACCTACCCCGCCGTGCGCGCCCTCCCCGCAGCCTGCTATCTTGAACTTTAATTTGCGCTGTAAAGAGAAGCCCCCGAATGCCCCACCCAGAGATCAAATTCGGCACCGACGGATGGCGCGGCGTGATCGCCGACGATTTTACGTTCGCCAATGTCCGCACTGCGGCTGCGGCCGTGGCCGCTTACGTCCACGCGCAGGAAGATCCGGCCAAGGGACTCTGCATCGGCTACGACACGCGCTTCGGATCGAAGGCTTTTGCTCGCGCCTGTGCTGAAGTCGTGGCCGCCACGGGCATTCCGGTGCAGCTCGCCGGCGCAATTACGCCTACGCCAGCGCTGAGCTACGGCGTGCGCCATCGCGGCGCAGCGGGCGGAATCATGATCACCTCGTCGCATAATCCTGCGCAGTGGAACGGCGTGAAGTACAAGGGCTGGTACGGTGGCTCAGGCAAGCCGTCGATGATCGCGGCCATCGAGAGCTACCTCGGCAAGCCTGCGCCTTCCGACGCCACGCCCGCCCCGATCACTGAAGTCGATTTCCTGCCCGACTACCTGACCGCCGTGAAGAGCTTCGTCGACCTCGATTTGATTGCGAAGTCGGGAATGAAGTTCTGCATCGACTCGATGTACGGCGCCGGCGGGACGATCATCTCCGAAATGTTCTCCTCGCTCGGCGTCGATCATGTGCAGATTCGCGCCAATCCCGATCCACTCTTCCCCGGCATTAATCCCGAACCGATCGAGCCGCACATTCGCGCGTTGGGCGAGGCGGTGGTGGCGAACGGTTGCCAAGCAGGCCTGTGCACCGATGGCGACGCCGACCGCATCGGGGCCACCGACGAGCACGGCAACTTCGTCGACCCGCACAAGATCTATTCGGTGCTGCTGAGTTGGGTCCTGCGCCGCAAAGGCTGGCCCGGAGCGGTGACCCGCGCGTTCAACACGACCAAGATGCTTGACCGGATTGCGAAGAAGTACGGCCGCGAACTGATCGAACACGGCATCGGCTTCAAGTTTGTCTGCGACTACATGCTCGAGCGCGAGAT
>JASHVU010000589.1 GCA_030044455.1 Acidobacteriaceae bacterium
CTCGATAATGGGGACGGCGACATCGAAATTGTTTGGCTTCTCGAGCGCGGCCTGGCCGCCCAGCGAAAAGATGCCGACTTTGTAGCCCGTCTTGCCCAGGTTACGCGTAGGCATGGAGTTGAATGTGACCGGATTGGAGGGAAGCGCGGGGAGCGATTTTTGTGACTCGGCCATCACAGAAGGTGCGAGCAACGCGGCGGTGACGGCGCCCGAGGCCTTCAGGAAATCACGGCGGCCAGTGTTGCGGGCTTCATTCTGATGGTTCATTGGGGCTTCCTCCAAACACGCCCATGATAAACCCATAGGCGGTTTGACGTGCTGTGCGGGGGTTGGCAGCTATCAGTTGGCGATTGGGCATGGATTGGCGGGAGCCTCAGCGTGGGTCCATGTCTCGGAGCCGCTGAGAAATGCAAGGCCATAGTAGCCGCGAACGATGAGCTTGCCGCTGTCAACAGCCAGCTTGGAGTGATACGTACGGCCGGTTTTGGGATCGTAGAGCAGTCCGCTGGAGGCGGTGGTTGGGCTGTTCAGCGTAAATCCGCTGCCGACCCTCATACCGCAGAGGGGGCGGTTGCGCAGCGAAGAGTCGGAATTGTGGATGTCTTTGTTCGAGGGAGCGGAGGGGCTGACGAAGAGGATCCAGGCGCAGATCTGCTGGCCGCAGTGGTCGAAATGAACGATAGAGCCGAGCGGTGTCGTCCAGTTGCCGATGATGCCGGGGCTCTGGGCCCGGGAGGCAAATGCGGCAGTGAAGAACAGAATTGCGAGGGCAAGACAGCGCCTCATGAGCGGTAACCTCCGAGCATTCATGCCGAATCTATCTGGGCGGAGGGTGGACGCGCAACCTAGTGGGTGCTGGAGGCCAAGGAGAGGATTGCGGACCTGAACACGAAGCGTTCACCTCATACCCTCCCCCCTCTATTTGACGACGAAGGGTTGTGTTTTCAGCAAGTTGGAGCACGAATTTCTCGCGCCGTATCTGATTCCGCGAGAGTTAGCGGCAAAAGATTGAAGTTGCAGGGTTTAAGGCGGGGCCATGCGGGTACGGCGGCCCCGGGTGCGGGTTGAGTGCGGAGTGCGGAGACTGTTCATGAGAAGAGTATGCGCCGGGTGAGGTGAATTAACTGCAAAGGGGAGTAGAGAGATTTTTAAGGCGTGTGGCGCTCAAAGTTCCTTCACTGGGCGGCGACCTGAACGCGGGTCGACGAAGGTTCGTGCTATCCCACTTAACCACGATGAAAATGTGGTTGAATGAGGCACGCGGTCTCATGATCGGGTCACCTGCCACCCTCGGGTTTCGATGGATGTAGGGGGGCACATCCTAGTGTGGTGAATCCGAAGTTCGTTGAAGAACAACTGCAGATCTTTCGACTCCGTTAGGCCCAAAAAGCGGCCAAACTCCGCTCAAGACGACAGTGCTATTGTGATGCGAAATTTAGAGACGGGACACTAGTTTTGCCGCTCGTTTCCGCGCAGCCGAAGGCACCCTCGGTTTGTTCACCCTCGGTTTGTGCGTGGGTGAGATGGGTTTCCGAAGGTCGGTGCCCGGCGACTTATTTTTCAAGCCGCTCGAGTGCCAATTTTTCTGCCGTTGCCGTCGCCTCTGCTGCTGGAACCTTTACATCGGGCGTAACGCCAACGAGTGCCCAGTCCGGCACTCCATAAGGGTTCGTGATCGGGGTTTGAATAATCGCTACGCCGAAGTGGTCGTCGATGCGATGGAAAACTCCCGCATGATCAGCGCCCCCGGTGGTTTGGCCAACGATGGTTGCGCGATGAAGCATTTTAAGGTTGTAGGCGAAATGCTCGGCGCCGGAATAGGTGAGGCTTGAGGTGAGAATATAAACCGGTTTGTTGGCAAGCTTGCTTCCTGAGGCCGGGGAAAGCATGGTTGAACTGGGGTTGGCGCGCGGGTTGAACCAGGGAACCGGGTGGTCGAAGAGCGGCGCCGACATCTGGGCCACCATATCCGGATCTCCGCCTCCGTTATCGCGCAGATCGAAGATGATGGCGTCCGCCTGGTTAAGACGATGGAGGGCAGCGCGGGCCTCTGCGCCGCAGACTGCTGGATTAGGAAAGGAATTGAGCTTAAAGTAGCCGATCCCGTTGGGGAGTATTTCGACTTTTTCAAAGGTGCAATTCTGCTGCTTCATTGCCTGGCGGTATTGCTCCAGGACTGCGGCGGAGGGCGCAGCCGAAGGCACGGCTGGCTGATCAGGGAGAGTCCGGCTGCTGTAGATAACGGCGAGGTGAAGGTCCTGGGTCGCGCTGCGGAGATCTGACGTGAGTCGCGCCGCCAGGTCGGGTCCGTCGACAATGGCGTCGTATTCTCCGCGCCGTTCGCCGGCCAGAAGCGCAGCCGAGGCATTTTGGGCTTTGTCATGGTCGTAATAGTGGGCTTCGATATTGCCGGCGACTGCCTGAATTACGCGCTGACGCTCGGCGGGGTCGATTTTGAGAGCGGAATCGACAGCAATCGCCGCGGCTGCATTGCTTTGCGGCTGCGCGGGCAGCGTACCGGACGCCGCCGGCACGTTCCCTGCCGACTCAGTGCCATCCGTCTGGGGCGATGGCGCGCGATTCAGCCGCTCCAGCACAGATTCGATGGGGGACTTTGGCACGCGTTTGCCCGAGTTTGTGCGAATCGGGGCTGGGAGACTCATCAACAAGCCGAACGCCAGCAGAGCAAGAACAGAGAGGGTGCTGCCAACGGCAATCGACTCGGGCCGCAGCTTCTCTTGCTCAAGCATGCGGAACGAGGGAGTTCCTTGAGCATTGGGCGCGAGCGATGGTGCATGGTTCTCGGCGTAGGAGTTGCGCCATGCCTGTGGCAGGCCTTTTACGGCATCGAGGAGCAAGTCGCAGTAAAGACGGGCACGCAGAAACGTTCCGGTCTCATCTTGGAGGCGATCGCGGTAGAGTTGCAGGGCTTCTTCCCGGTATTTCTCTCTGAAGGCCGCCGGGTAAAGGAGTAGCAGGAAGGCGAATATCTCTTCAGACATATTC
>JASHVU010000590.1 GCA_030044455.1 Acidobacteriaceae bacterium
GCTCGATACGAAACTGCACACTTGGGAGCGCACGGATTGACGGCATGGCAAAAATGGGAATCGAGAGGCGCAGCACCACATGAACGACTCCCGGTTCGGCCGGAGGTGGAATCTGGTCGACCAGAATGCGGTAGGTAGCCTCTCGATCCTGTGGCGACTGGCGCAGAATCAGCCTTACGACTTGGGTTGCCCCGGGCGCGATGGTAACCAGCGGCGGGCTCGCCACGACAACTTTGGAAGGGTCGAGCTGATCCTCATTGCCGCTCTGGTTCCAGTCGAAGGTGCGAATCTGAATGGAGCTCTCGGTCTTCCCATTGTTGGTCACCGACAGGCTTGCCGCTTTCTGACCGGCCGGCATGAAAACATTGACCGGCAAAACCGATAGCTCCTGCGCTCTGGCCAAAGAGCTGACCAAAAAAAGAAAGAGAACGGCGGCAGGTACTTTGACTGCCGCCGCATGCCAACTTGAGCTCCGCCGGATCATCGTTCCCAATCCTGGAAGAAGCGACATCAGTAAGTGATTGTGGCCGTGATTGTGTCGCTGTAGGAACCTGTCGGCACAACCTGACCCGCAGGAATCACGCCATAGACCGTAACCGTTGTGGCGGTCATGCTCGTCGCACTGCTGGTTCCAGCTTCGGTGTCGGTGCCGATCGTGGTTCCCCAGTTGGTGGTGAGGCCGGCATTCTGGTACAAGCCGTAGTTCAGCTTGTTGCTGCCATTGATCATGTTTCTTGTGTACGACCCGGTCCCATTCGCGCCTGCATTGAGGCCGATATTGTAGGGCGTGCTGGCAGCATTGCAGGTAACTGAAATGTTTGTGCTCCCCGTCACCTGCCCACCGATATAGGTCCCAAATGCAAGGGTGGGCGCCGTGATGTTGCACGAGGTTGAAACGGTAGCGGTCACTGAAAAGGTGGTGGTGACGCTGGTTGATGCATATGCAGATGTGGAGGCAAAACCGAGCGCCAGACATCCAATCGCGCCCAAGGCCAATGCAGATTTCTTTGAGATAGAGACGTTCATTATCGCTGGCTCCGTACTGGATCGGTTAGAAGGTGAAATCCGCGGCTATTTGGCCTCTAACCAAATAGGATCAGCCTCGGCTGATTCAAGCGGTTGCGATCCAGAACCGTCGATCTTCCTTGCACGGCCCTGTGATCGCTCGCCACCGACGATCAAAGAATCCATCGCGCTCGTTACACGCGGCGCGACCAAACAACCCAATCTACGTGCGTGGGATGCCGATGCGAAGCCAGGCTTGCTGATTAGGTGTTGTCTTGTATTTGGACAATACTACCGGAGACAGTGCGATCCAATGTCACTTTTGTGTACGCGCAACAGCCATAAGTATCAACGCAGTACACAACGGTTTCGGTGATCGGAACATGGGTAACTATTGCCATCGTTACTCGTGAGAAATAGAGGTTCGACAAACTTAATGCAATTGCGCGCAGTTTTGCGATCCGGTCCGCAAAAGGCCGACTGCTGTCAGAAAGCGATCACGAGAGTCAGAACATCGGCGCGAGCGCCAAATTCAGGAGGCTGTTCTTCTGGATTCGCAGGGGGGAGAACCAACGGTTGCGAAGCGCTGTTGCTGGTTTCGGCAGCCGGCCCAGTTTGCATGATTCCAGCGTCGTTGACCACCACCATGGCACCTGGCGCCAATGCAAAGCGCGGCAGTGTCGAAAAAGCAGCCATCAATCCTCGGTTGGTCAGAACGTTGATCGTGGCGGGGCCGCTGTGAAGGCTCACCGTGTAAGGTACGGGATTGTTGCATGTAACCGAGACGCCGCTTGTGCCCACCATCGCGGCCTGATAGCTTTGATATGCCGATGGAGTAGACGCAATACATCTCGCCACTACCGTTGCAGTCACCATCAAAGATGCGCTTTGAGTTGCGGCCACCGCTGCTTCGTGGCCCGGTCCAATTGCCAGGCAACTCACTGCGACCACATTGATTACCAATCGCGTGATCAATTTGGACCTCCCAATGGGAAATCTCTTACCTCTCTATCGGCATTTCTTGAGAAAGTCTTAATGACAGGCGCGAGCCCTCCATCTCCGCGGATCTTCTTTGTTTTGCAAGCCGGCGAGTGGAAGGGGATTCAGGCCGCATCTGCCTGTTCTTGAGGCAGATTCACAATGTAGTTCTTGCTTGCAGATTGGGGAGATTTAACAACCTGATTTCGAGTTCGGTAAATCCGGTTCTTTCTGCTGCTGCCGAGGAGAATTCTCGTTCCAGCCTTCGGTCTTGCCGGTAAATGAAACAGTAGGCCCGTTCGTTGCCACATGCAAGCTCAGGGTCCGCTTTATCAGATGAGTCCGCCCATCCGGAATGCATGAAAGTTGGACTTAATGAATGGCATGTGTATCGCCCGGCCTGATCCGTTTAGGCCGCCGTTCTTCTGAGCCGAGCGGTTGTCGGTTCGAGTCCCATCGCGCCATTCAATTCCCTCTTCCTTGTTGATTCCTCAAATATCTAACTGCGCTCCGCCTCTCCGATTCGATTCAGCAATTCGAACTGTGACCGATTAAATTCCCGTTGCCTCTTATGATCAGGCGGGACTAGTATTCCAGATGGCATAAAATTTCTGCACGGGTAAATTCTGCCTTTGACGGGTCAAAAATATGGATTTACTGCGCTTCTCCGAATCGCAGAAACGACGCTTGCGTATCCATCATTTTGAAGCACGTCGTAGGTTTATTGGACTCACTCGCGCTCGCGACAGGGTCTTGCGGATGATTCGATTCGCCTGGTCGGTTCGGCCGATCTGCCGCGATGACGGTTTGGTGGCGCCTGATCCCTGCGGCTGATAACAAGTCAGATTGATTCGATGAAGAAGGAGAAACGATGAAACGAACTGCCATCCAATTGCTTGCCGCTGGTTGTGTAGCGGCGATGTCGCTCGGCGCCGGCTGGGCACAAAGCAGCCCTGATGCACTGAACAGCGGATTTCAAAAACCGCCCGAAAGTGCGAAGCCGCGCGTTTGGTGGCACTGGATGAACGGGAACATCACGAAAGAAGGCATCAAGCTGGATGAGGAATGGATGCACCGGGTTGGCCTTGGCGGATTCCAGAACTTTGACGCCCAACTGGGCACGCCCCAAGTGGTCAAACAACGTCTGGCATACATGACTCCGGAATGGAAAGACGCCTTCAAGTATGCAATCGTTCTCGGCGACCAGTTGGGCATGGAGATGGCGATTGCCGGGTCGCCGGGCTGGAGTGAAAGCGGCGGTCCCTGGGTTCCTGCATCTCACGGCATGAAAAAGTATGTGTGGAGCGAGACTCGCGTAGAAGGCGGCAAGCCGTTCTCTGGCACGCTTCCGCACCCGCCCACTGAGACCGGCATATTCCAGAACCTCGAAACGCATGAATGGTCTGGGGCGAATTCTTCCAAAGAACCGCATTTCTACGCAGATTCCAAGGTGATCGCTTACAAGATACCGTCAAGCGAAGTCGCAGCCGACGCCATGCAACCGAAGATCACCTGCAGCAGCGGCTCCATCGATCCCGCGCTCTTGAGCGATGGCGATGTGGCAAAGATGGTTTTGTTGCCCAAGGCTCCGGAAGGCGAGAAGGCTTGGATTCAATACGAGTATCCGCAGCCGCAGACCATTCGCTCCATCACCTACGTTGTGGGCAACGACAATCCACCGCGATGGGGCGATGAAGGTACCGGGAATAACGGCGAGGCAGTGGAAGCCAGCGACGATGGGCAGAACTTCCACGTTGTAGCGACCCTGACCCACATCGGGGCGCCGGAAAACACGATTGAATTCTCACCGGTGACGGCCAAGTATTTCCGAGTAACCTTCAAGACTCTGCCGGCGGCAAAGGATGACGATGGATCCGATTCCAGACCGCCATCGAAGGATGTGCGCATCGCAGAGCTTGTACTGCACCCCGATGCGCGCGTGAGCTACTTTGAAGCAAAGGCAGCATTCGACATTGAATCCGACCTCTACCGCTATGCGACCCCTCCAGTTGCGCCGAGTGACGCCATTCAAAAGTCCGACGTCATCGACCTTACCTCGAAAATGCATCCCGATGGCACGCTCGATTGGACTCCACCACCGGGTGAATGGGACGTCATCCGTTTTGGATATTCCCTGATCGGCACCACCAATCACCCCGCCACCGCTGAGGCTACTGGCCTTGAAGTCGACAAGCTCAACCGCGCCGACGTTAAGGATTACTTCGAAAAGTATCTCGACAGCTACAAAGAGACCGTGGGCCCTGACCTGATGGGCAAGCGCGGCATCCGCTACGTGATCAACGACAGCTACGAAGCCGGCGCTCAAAACTGGACCGACAACATGATTGCGGATTTCTTGAGGCTCCGCGGCTATGATCCGACCCCGTGGCTGCCCGTGTTAGCGGGACACGTCGTGGTGAGTTCAGAAGCGAGTGACCGGTTCCTTTGGGACTTTCGCAAGACGCTCTCCGATCTGATGGCAGAAGAACACTACCACACACTGGAAAACGTGCTGCATGAATGGAGCATGGGTCACTACGGCGAATCGCACGAATACGGACGCGCCCTTATCGCCGACGGCATGGAAGTAAAAAAGTGGAACGAAGTGCCGATGAGCGCGATGTGGACGCAAACGCCCGGCGTCAATCATGAGCAATACGACTACAACGCAGATGATCGCGAATCGGCTTCGGTGGCGCACATCTATGGGCAAAATCTCGCCGCTGCGGAATCGATGACCGCTGCGGCCGCGCCCTGGGCATGGTCCCCGGCGACGCTCAAACCCACTGCCGATCAGGAGTTCCTGAACGGCATCAACCGCTTTGTGATTCACGAGTCGGCACATCAGCCGCTCATTGGCAAGGCCCCTGGGCTTTCGCTTGGACCCTACGGACAATGGTTCAATCGCAATGAAACGTGGGCCGAACAGGCCGGTCCCTGGATCAGTTACCTGGCGCGCACCAGCTTTCTCCTGCAGCAAGGGCGCTTTGCGGCCGACCTCATCTATTTCTACGGCGAAGATTCAAACCTCACCGCGATCTTCAATCAAAAATCTCCCGATGTGCCGGAGGGTTACGGTTTTGATTACGTCAACGCCGACGCGCTCATCCACGCACTCAGCGTCGTCGACGGCCGCATCAAGACGCCTGGGGGCATGAGCTACCGGCTGCTCGGGCTCGATCCTTATAGCCGGCACATGTCTCTCCCCGTGCTGCGCGCGATTCACAAACTCGTCGAACAAGGCGCCGTTGTTGCCGGCCCCAAGCCGGTTGACGATCCCAGCCTCGCCGACGATCAGGCGGAGTTCAGCAAGCTGAATGACGAGTTGTTCGGCGATGGCACGGGCACGCATAAGGTGGGCAAAGGCACGGTCTACGCCGGACAGAATCTGAGCGATGTATTCGCCGCCATGAATCTGAAGCCCGACTTCGAATACACGAAGCCTGAAGCCGACACTCGTTTGGAGTTCCTTCACCGCAAACTCGCAGACGCCGATCTATACTTCGTTGACAATCGCAGCGACAAACCAGCGTCTGTCGATGCCACTTTCCGCGTAGCCGGAAAAGCTCCCGAGCTTTGGCGCGCCGAGAACGGCAGCTCAGTTCCCGCAACCTTCGACAGTGCGGACGACCGTACCACCGTTCCCTTAAAGCTGGAACCGTGGGGCACGGTGTTTGTCGTTTTCCGCAAGCCTACAAAAGCAACTTCCTTCACTGCACCCGAGAAGACAGAAACCCAGCTTGCCACCGTGGAAGGCCCGTGGAACGTGAGCTTCCAGCCTGACCGAGGTGCTCCGGCGTCCATCACTCTCGACACGCTCTCCTCGTGGAGCGACAACCAGGACTCCGGAGTGAAGTACTTTTCAGGAGCCGGGACCTACACTAAAACCATCGACGCAAGCCCCGACTGGTTCAAGAGCGGTTCGCATCTCTGGATCGACCTGGGCGATGTGAAAAACCTTGCGGAGGTTACGGTGAATGGCAAATCGCTGGGCATCGTCTGGCATGCGCCGTATCGCGTAGATGCCACCGCGGCCCTCAAGCCGGGAGCCAATGAAGTAAAGATCATGGTGATCAATGCCTGGGTGAACCGGCTGATCGGCGATATGCAGCCGGACGCGACCACAAAGTACACCTTCACAACTTACAAGCCCTATAAGGCCGATTCACCGCTCCAACTCTCCGGACTTCTGGGACCGGTGAATGTCTATTCGATCGCTACGCAGTAGTGAGAATCAAATCCCGGCGTGAGTCTGGAGCGTCACGAATTCGTCGCCGCTGATTCGTTGTCTTGCTTTGGGCCCAATTCTGCGATGGCAGAGCCGGTTTTTGGCCAAAAATGCCCCCAAACAGGCGTTTCTTGAGCAGTTTTGTTTACCGCTGAGTTACCATGCCCAAAGAGACACGCTCTTTGTTTGCTTGCACTTATGGCCAATTTTGCGCTCGGATAATGGGGGTTTTTGAAGGCAGGGGGTGGGGTCACGGTTTTTGGGGTGAATT
>JASHVU010000591.1 GCA_030044455.1 Acidobacteriaceae bacterium
TTGATGTCGTAAGTGTCGCCGGGGTGAATGAAAAGACGGGCGAGGATCGTCTCTTTGGGAATGCGGCGATTGCCGATGACCCGGATGCTGTCGATGGTTTCGAGAGTCTGCGCCGCCGCAGAGACGGTGGTAAATACCAGCAATGCCACCAGGAGCACACGCAGGGCCCGGCCGATCGGCCCGACAGAACCCGGGCCCACGAAGCAGGATATCAATGTGTGCTTGAACTTCACCGGGCAGCGGCCCTGCGGCGAGCACAAAAAGTACTGGTGCGGTCCATGGTTCGGCTTCACGGGAAGAATATGCACACCCTCATTGCTCAAAATCGTATCCTGCATCGAGGAAAGACTGATTATATTTGACCGTACCGACCCGGCCCAAACGGCAGGACATGGCTTGTGGCACGGAAAGCGTACCTTTCCTCGTAATTCCCCTGCCGCGCTTGCCGCCTTCGGACCCAGGGCCGGGTTCCCGCTTTATACGAACCAGGCAGCAAACTGCCGTTGCCGTTGCGCCAGGCCTTACGCCAGGGCACTTCGCTCGGGCGAAATGCGGCAAGGCCCGGCTGGTTGGGCTCCCATCCCACAGTCTACCGGAACGAGGCGGGTTTCGACGCCTGTGCATCCTGTCTGCACGTGGCAGAATGTTGTTTAGACGCGAGAGGCGGGGAATAGGGAGTAGCCAAGAGCCAGTAGCGCGGATGCGGTTCCGATGCCTCTTGCGTGGCTGTGACCGGCATCGGCTCATTGCATATTGCTTGTTGCCTGTTGCCTAATGCCTATTGGCTGCTCCCTACGGACTTCTATGACCGACCGCACCATCTACGGATTCAATGCGGAGTTGCTTGACGGGCGTACCATTGCGCTCGACGAGTTTCGCGGCCAGGTGTTGCTGATTGTGAATACCGCCAGCCGATGCGGGTTTACGCCGCAGTACGCGCAGCTCGAAGAGCTTTATCGCAGATATAAGGGCCGCGGATTCGCTGTGCTGGGTTTCCCCTCGAATCAGTTTGGCAAACAGGAGCCGGGGACGGCTGAGGAGATTGCTTCCTTTTGCGAACGCAATTTCGGCGTCAGCTTTCCTGTTTTCGCCAAGATCGATGTGAACGGGAAAAATGCCCACCCCCTTTACCGCTTTTTGAACCAGGAAAAACCGGCCAGGTTCCGCATTCTTCTTGGCGACGGCATCCGATGGAATTTCACTAAATTCCTGGTTGCGCGCGACGGCCGGGTTGTGGCGCGCTTCGGCTCGAGAGACAAACCGGCCGGTCTGGCCCCATCCATCGAAGAGATGCTGAACGGGAGTTAGGGGCGGGCTGCCCCTCAACACCGCGGCTCACATGACGGGATGCGGCGCGGGGGAAGAAGAATCGTTCCACGGTGCAATATCGTCATATGTGGCAGCGGTCATACGGCTTTTTACCACACTGCGGCATCCTAAGAAGAGACGTTCCAGCGCAACCTGTTTTGGGGATTCAAAGTCTTATGGGAGCGCGGCCTCATCAGCGTGGATAAGTATAGTTGTTGTGTGTTCCTGGGCACTGTATTCTGCGCGTCTCGTCCTTTCGACTACGATGGTAGATTCAACTGCGATAAGGCCCGCGGGGGCTGCTTGCACTCCGGTCCGGGGCAACGATGAGCCGGTGCGAGCGGGCCGGGACGCCGCCAATCTAATCACTTGCATGATCATTAGAGGCATCCAGGCTGCCGGAAAGAGCACCACGATGACACCGGCCGAGGAGCGAATACCAGCTTTATGATGTGGATTGTCCGGCTCGCGCTGAGACGACCCTATACTTTCGTCGTCTTTGCGCTTCTGATCCTGATCCTTGGCGTCTTCAGCATTGCTTCGATGCCGACGGACATCTTTCCCAACATCGATATCCCCGTGGTCACGGTGGTGTGGAACTTCGCCGGACTCTCTGCCGAACAGATTGCGAACCGGATCGTAACCAATTCCGAGCGTGGCATGACCACCACGGTCAACGACATCGACCACATCGAGTCGCAATCCCTGGTGGGCGTGGGCCTCATCAAGATCTTTTTCAAGCCGCACGTCGATATCGCGCAGGCCGTGGCCCAGGTGACCTCAATCAGCCAGGTCCAGCTGCGCTCGCTGCCGCCAGGCACGGTGCCGCCCTTCATCATCCAGTACAACGCCTCGAGCGTGCCCATCATGCAGTTGGGTCTCTCCGGGCAGGGTCTCAACGAAATCCAATTGAATGACGCGGCCACTCAAACCATCCGCATCCAGCTGGCCACAGTAGAAGGCGCGCAGACTCCATACCCTTATGGCGGCAAACAGCGCGAGATCGTTGTGGACCTCGACCCGGCGGCGCTGCAGGCTCATGGCCTGTCGCCCGGCGACGTGGTTACAGCGGTCACCAATCAGAACGTGATTGCGCCCGCCGGCACGGTGAAGTTCGACAAATTTGAGTACCAGGTGGAGACCAACTCGGCGCCGTCGATGATCGAGGCGCTCAACAACATGCCCATCAAGGCCGTCAACGGCACGGTGGTCTACATCCGCGACGTGGCGCACGTGCGCGACGGCAATCCGCCCCAGACCAATATCGTGCGCGTGAATGGCCGGCGTGGCGTGATCATGAACGTGCTCAAGACCGGCACGACCTCAACGCTCGACATCATTAAGAACATCCGCGAGATCCTCGCCAATCCAAGTCTCAAGGGTCAGCTGCCGCCCACCTTTCGCATCGACACGCTAACCGACCAGTCGATTTTCGTGCGCGCGGCTGTGAATGGCGTGGTGCGCGAAGGCATCATCGCTGCGTGCCTCACGGCAGTGATGATCCTGGTGTTCCTGGGCAGCTGGCGATCGACGCTTATCATTGCGGTTTCGATTCCGCTTTCGATTCTTTGTTCGCTGATCCTGCTCTACGCATTGCACGAGACGGTCAACATCATGACGCTGGGCGGGCTGGCGCTGGCCGTGGGCATCCTGGTTGACGATGCCACGGTTGAAATCGAGAACATCAACCGCAACCTGGAACAGGGCAAGGAAATTGAGCAGGCGATTCTGGACGGCGCAGCGCAGATCGCCACGCCGGCGCTGGTATCCACGCTCTCAATCTGCATCGTGTTCGTGCCCATGTTCCTGCTCAGCGGCGTGGCGCGTTATTTGTTTGTACCGCTCGCCGAAGCGGTAGTGTTCGCCATGCTGGCCAGCTACCTGCTCTCGCGCACCGTGGTGCCGACCATGGCCCGCTATCTGCTCAAAGAGCACGACGACGCCGAGGTGGAACGTAAACGCCGCAGTCGCAACCCGCTCATCATGTTCCAGCTTGCATTTGAAGACGGATTTGAAAGGGTGCGCCATTTTTACGTTCGGGCGCTCGCCTTGTGCGTCGACCACTCCGGCGTGTTTATGGTGTTGTTCTTTGCGGTTGCTCTGGGCTCGCTGGGCCTTACGCCGGAACTTGGCCAGGACTTCTTCCCTGCAACCGATTCCGGCGAGTTCACAATTCACGTGCGCGACCACACGGGAACCCGCATTGAAGAAACGGCGGCGCTTTGCGATCACCTGGAACAGACGATTCGCACCGTGATTCCGGCGGACGAGCTGATGACAATCACCGACAACATCGGCCTCCCCTACTCCTCACTGAACCTTTCGTATTCGACATCGGCGCCAGTGGGTCCGTCGGACGCGGATATCGAAATCACGCTGGCCCACAAGCATCACTCGACCGACGCCTATGAGAATCGGCTGCGCCGGGTGCTGGCGCGCGATTATCCCGGCGTGACCTTCTATGCGGTGCCGTCGGACATTGTGACTCAGATTCTGAACTTCGGTTTGTCTTCGCCGATCGATTTGCAGATTGTGGGCCCCGATCTATTTGCCGATCGCGCTCTGGCTGAAGAAATGCTCAACGAGGTGCGCTACGTGCCTGGTGCGGTGGACGCGCGCATTCAGCAGCCTTTCAACTATCCCAACTTCACGGTGAACGTCGACCGCACCCGGGCAGCATCGGTGGGACTGACGCAGACCAACGTGGCGCAAAGCCTGCTGGTGACGCTGAGCGGAAGCTTCCAGACGAGCCCTAACTTCTTTCTCGATCCGCGCAACGGAGTTTCTTACAACGTCGCCATCGAGGCTCCGCAGTACAAGGTCAGTTCAATGGCCGCGCTCGAGAGTCTTCCCGTCACCGGAAACGCAACCATCGAGGAGCCGGGAGGCGCGGCTCCAACGCTGGCGCCGGGCTCATTAGCATCGGCCGCGCCGGGCGCGCCATTCACAGCCGCGCCGGGCGCGGCAAGCAAACCCATCGAGGTGCTGGGAAATCTTGCCGACATCGTGCCGGGAGCCGAACAGGGACTCATCAGCCACTACGATGTGCAGCCGGTGATCGACATTTATGCCAACGTTGAGGGCACTGACCTGGGCAGCGTGACGCGAAAGATCGAGCAAATCAGGGACAAGTACGAGGAGAAGTTGCCGCGGGGGTCGCACTTCATCCTGCGCGGGCAGAGCGAGACCATGAAGCGGTCGTACTTCGGATTGCTTACCGGCCTCGCCTTCTCAATTCTGCTGGTGTACCTGCTCATCGTGGTTAACTTCCAGTCGTGGCTCGATCCATTTCTGATTATTGCCGCTTTGCCGGCCGCGCTCGCCGGTATCGTGTGGTTCCTGTTCCTGACTCATACGCGGCTCAGCGTACCGGCGTTGACGGGTTCCATCATGTGCATGGGTGTGGCAACGGCCAACTCGATCCTGGTAGTGAGTTTCGCGCGCGAGCAGCTTGAGATTCTGGTGGGCGACGCCCGCAAGGCCGCGTTGAACGCCGGCTTTGTGCGTTTGCGCCCGGTCATCATGACCGCTCTGGCCATGATTATCGGCATGGTGCCGATGGCGCTGGGCCTGGGCGACGGCGGCGAGCAGAATGCGCCGCTGGGACGCGCCGTGATCGGAGGCCTGCTGGTGGCCACTGTAGCCACGCTGTTCTTCGTGCCGGTTTTTTTCGCCATAGTGCATGGCTGGCTTGAACGGCGCAAGACCGAGCACGGCGCACGGGATATTTTGAATACCAATGAGTTTGAAGGAACACGGGAGTGATTCGCCATGACCAATGAATCGAACAATAAATTGCAAAAGAAATCGCCGAATGAATCGAATCCCGGCCAGGCAAGAGCGGAGCATCAGGAGAGCCACGCGCCCGATCAGGCGCCCATCGCGCCGCACAAGGCGGTAACGGTGGTCGTGATTCTGGCGCTGGTGCTGGCGGTGCTGGCGGTCACCGGCTACCTGAGTCGCAAGCATGACGCCAAAGTGCTGGCCGCGAATACGGCGGAGTTCGCCGCACCCACCGTCGAGGTTGAGCAAGCCAAGCGGGCTGCGCCAGTGGATAACTTTGTGCTGCCGGGCAACGTGACGGCCTACACTGACTCGCCCATCTACGCGCGGACCGACGGCTACCTGACTCACTGGTACTACGACATTGGCGCGCATGTGAGGAAGGGTGCGTTGCTGGCCGAGATTGCTACGCCCGAACTCGATCAGCAACTGGCGCAGGCCGAAGCCGACCTGGCCACCGCACAAACCAACCAGAAGAACGCGCAGGTGCAGGCCGAGCGCTACAAGGGTCTGGTGACGTCCGATGCGGTTTCGAAATTCGATACCGATACATACGTGACCCAGGCCGCGGCGGCGCAAACGGCAGTCAGGTCGGCGCAGGCGAATGTGCAGCGACTCAAGGAACTGCAGTCGTTTGAGAAAGTCTACGCGCCGTTTGACGGCGTTGTGACCGCGCGCAATGTAGACACGGGCCAGTTGATCAGCCAGGGAGCAAACGTTGAGCTTTTCCACTTGCAGGCTTTAGGAACGCTGCGCGTTTATACCAATGTGCCGCAGCTTTACACCACGGTGATCAAGCGCGGCGCAAAGATCCCGTTGATGTTGGCGCGGGTAGTTCGGCTCAGTCCCGAGAATCGCCGGCGAATGACCTCAGTGGGAATGGCGGCAGGCATTGCTGCGGCCTTCAATGCGCCTATCGCCGCAGTCACCTTTACGCTCGAAGAACTGGTCGGCAATCTCGATCAAACCATGTTGTCGGGCGTAATTGTGGCGGCCGCGCTG
>JASHVU010000592.1 GCA_030044455.1 Acidobacteriaceae bacterium
GTGAATCCCGTCGGAGTAACTGTGTTGAGCACGGGAATCGGGTTCCAGACCTGGACCGACACTGAACCCTGGGGCGCGGTGGGGAACATGGCCGAAGTGGCTGTGATGGCCACTGTGTATGGCGTGGGGACAATCGCGGGCGCAACATAAAGGCCGGTATCGCTCACCGTGCCGAATTCGGCATTACCCCCCTGCACGCCATTCACGTAATAGGTGAGATGATCGCCCGGGTAGAGCTGCTTGGGGGTAAGTTGAAGCTGTTGAGTCACCCGAACCGAGCTGCTGGTAGTGGAGATGGCGGCAGCTTCGCTTACATTGCCTTGCAGGTAGGAATTACAGCCGGTCGCAAGTGAAGCGGCAATCAGGCATAGCGTCAAAGACAGAGCGGGACCGGGCAGACAGGGAAGTGCCGACGGTTTTTGCATAGCTGCTCCTCATACAGGAAGCTCCGAGGCAGGAAATCAGTACAGCCAGGAAAGCGGCGCAACTTGAAGCAGGAGAATCGGATCGAGTTTATCCAAAATCAGTCATTGGATCAATGTTACTTAGGTTTACTCCCCGCTCGGACACGATCCGCATCGATGAATATTCGAGACGCATGGGAGGGGGCGAGCTGGTGGAGTGGCAAACTGCCGTTCCTATTCTGAATGGAGCACGGATGCGAGGTCGGTCCGGCTGGCACTTATGGCGGGCAGGCTGCTTCCCAGCAGCGCAATCACAGTCATCAGGACCCAGGCGAGCGAAAGAGAGAGGGGATCATGCACCTTAACGCCTACCAGCATGCCGGCCAGAAGGTGGTCAAGGAACCAGGCTCCCGCGATGCCAGCGACTCCGCCAGCCAGGATCAGACGCATGGCCTGCATTACGATCAGGCGCTGTAGCCCGGGTCGCGATGAGCCGAGAGCCAGACGAATCCCCATTTCCAGTCTGCGCTGGCTGACCCAATATGCGAATATTCCATAAACACCGACGCCGGCCAGCACCATCGCCAGCGCAGCAAACGAGGCAATCAGCAGCATGATGAGCCGGCGCTGCGCGAGCGACTGCGAGATGCGGCTCTCCATGGTGGCGACATCGAACAGAGGCTGCGTAGGGTCTGTGTCGATGACGGCTTTGCGCATTGCTGCCGTGAGCGAGCCCGGCTCGACACCTGCACGGAGCACCAGATTCACCTCGCTCTGCGGCGCCTGGTCGAAGGGCAGATAAATGACCGGCTTGATATCCGCCTCAAGGCTACCGTAGCGGACATCGTGCACGACACCGACGGCGGTGATGGGGGTGAAGATATTGTGGCCGTGGAGGTTGATTCTGAACTCCTGGCCGAGCGCATGGCCATTGAAATACTTGCGGGCGAACGCCTGATTGACGATGGCGACGGGAGCGGAGGCGGGGTTGTCTGCATTGCTGAATGTGCGGCCCTGAAGAAGGCGTGTTCCCGTGGCCGCGAAGTATTGGGGGCTGATGCTGATGGAATAAGCTCCCGGGCGCTGCCCGACCGGAAGCGGAGGTCGGTCACCGAAGGCGAGAGTCCTAGACGTATAGACGTCTTCAAGCGGAAGCGCGCTGCCGATAGCTGCGGCGTGTACGCCGGGCAGTGCCTGCAACCGCGGCAGCAGTTGTTGCACAAAGGTTCTGGTTTTTTCGGGCTCATCGGAAGGGTCGCGCCGCATTTCCGCCGTCAGGCATTGGCGCGGATCAAATCCGGTGCCGTTTTGAAGCACATGTGCGAAGCTGCGGATGAGCAAGCCTGCGCCGGTGAGGAGCAGCACGGCAAGCCCGATCTCTGCGGCGAGCAAAGCGCTGCGCAGACGGCGATGCTGGCGGCCGGAAGAAGCGTGCTTGGCCACGCCCTGCAGAGTCGTCCGTAAATCCGTGCGCGAGGAGCTGATGGCGGGTGCGAGTCCAAAGAGAATCGTCGTTAAGAGAGCAAGGCCGGCGGAGAAAGCGAGCACCCGGGCGTTGACTTCGACGGCGGCGCTGAGCTTGCCAAACGGCGCCTGGAGCAGTGCGGCAATCGGTGAGCCAGAGGAGAATTCGCCGGGCGCGCCGCTCTGGCGAATCATCGATGTCAGCGCGGCTGCGATTGCGAGGCCGAGCACGGAGGCGATGGCAGAAAGCGTAAGGTTTTCAACCAGAGACTGACGGATAAGGCGCAGGCGGCCGGCACCGAGTGCACCGCGAAGCGCCATCTCGGGTTCGCGGGTCACCGTGCGCGCCAGTTGCAGATTGGCGACATTGACGCAGGCAATCAGCAAAACAACCCCGACACAAGCCAGCAGAATCAGCAACGGCTCGCGGTCGTCGCCGGTGAGATAACGCTGGAGCGGCAGGGCAATAAACTTGCGGCCTTCGGCCCAGTTCACGAAATACGGCCCGTAGGTCTTCACCCGGTTTCGTTCAAAGAGATTAAGGTCCGCCTGCGCCTGGGGCAGGGTTACGCCATCGCGGAGCCGGGCGATGGTCAGCACCATCCAGATATTGATATTGGTGGTCAACAGGTTTGTGTCGGAGTCGATACCGGCGGGAATGTAGAGGTCCGGCTCGGCTGATGAGTCGGGAAAGATGAAGTGCGCGGGCAGAACGCCAACCACAGTCTGCGCTTTTCCGCCGAGCGTAATGGTACGGCCAATGATCGCGGGG
>JASHVU010000593.1 GCA_030044455.1 Acidobacteriaceae bacterium
CCCGGGTCTCGCTCCTGAGGCCCGGGAGCTCCATCAGTCAGATTCCATGCGTCGCAACCACAATAGCCCAGGATTAACCGGCGTTAGTTCAGTGTGCCTGCACGACCGTGTAGATCAACAGCGGCGGAGTTGTCAGCGCGCCATTGGTTGCCGTGATGATCACGGTCTGCTCCTGGCTCCACGGCGCGCCAGGTATCTTCACCTGGTTGAAGACTACGCTCCCTACCGTTGCCGGCGGCGTAACCGTCACAGTGCTGGTTGCCTGCGCCCCGCCATCGATTTCCAGGGTGACCTCACCGGCCGGAAAATCGCCGCACAGCACCGCGACGGTCTGGCCTCCAACAACCACTGGATTGGGAATGATTGCGCCTGTACTGCCGTCAATGATTGCCACATACGGCGAAGGCGCGCCAGTAACTGTATAAGCAAGTTGCGCCAATTGCTGGCCACCGCTCACCGCGGCCAGAAAGTAACTTCCCGGCGCGGTGTCGGAAGGGATGACCACCGTGTACGTCCATTGTGCGGTCCCTGCCGGAATGGGGGCTCCCCCTAGCGAGATACCGCTTCCTCCCGAGGCCGGAACTAAAAAGACCGTGACCTCAGACCCTGAGGACGTGTTGAAGGTTTTAACCTCTTCACTCCACAAGGACCACGTGATGTCATCCGAGCATCTGCCAATGAATGAATAGGAAGTGTTGGGTTCGAGCCCCTGCAGCAGGTAACTGTATCCGTAGGTATCCATGTTCCCAGCCGGCGAAACTTCGAGAGTCTGGATATCAGAGCTTCCCGCGACCCAGTACTGGACTTGCGAACCGGTGGCGGGTCCTGATGACGTATTGGTCCAGCTAAGAGGTAGCTCGGTGTCGAGCGCCAGCGGGAAGTTCTGACCAAAAAGGTTGACTGAGGCTCCCGGTGGCCCCTGCGTGGAATTGGAACTCAGCGCCGGAGCTCCGCCCAGGATGGTGCCGGTTGAAACGCCCTCCGAGAAAACAGGCCCGGGGTCAAGCGGATGTTTGACCGTCAGCCTGAGCTTCTGACCATCAATCAGCGAGAATTCGCACTCGGTAAATCCGTATCCCACGATGGTCGGCCCGGCGGCGTTGAGCGTGTTTGCCAGGCTCGCGAATTGGTTGCCGAGGCCCGCGATCGAATAATCCCCAGGGAAGTCCGCCGACGCTGAATCGAACTCCGTGACAATCGAAGCGAAAATATTCAGTCCTGTGACTGCGTTGACGATCTCAATCAACCCGATGCCAACGGTATCGATTTCCGCGCCGAGGTTATCAGCAAAGGGACCCTGCGCGTTGGCGACATCTACTGTCGCGACGGGATTCAGGCTGAAGGGAGTCTCCGGCACAGCGGTGGTGATCACGAAACTCATATCGAACGTTACGGTCCAGACCGCGCTGAGGTCACCCGCGGCAAACGTGACGGAACATCCAGGCGTCGGAAAGGTCAAAGTGAGATTGGCCGGTTGCGCCGGTTCATCGTCCTGAGCGGGAACCGCACCGGTCACGGTAGCGAAGATTTGCCCGACAGGCGGAAGAGTGACCGCATTACTGCTTACCGACGTGGATCCGTTGCTCGCGATGAGCTGGGCGATTGCACTCTGAATCGTAGGAATCGCCTGCGAATACTCATTGTTGAAGATCAGACCCAAATCCTTTTTCAGGAACGGACCAACATTGGAGAGACTCGAATGTAACGCTTTAGGTAATTCCTTCTCCACCGACTGGATCGGCTGGTCAGTAACCGTATATTGGCTGTTTTCAGTTGCTGCCAGGTTGGTGATGATCGAGTAGTACCTCAAGTGGAATTCAAGGGGGAAGTTGGATACGTTGGCGGTTGACATTGGTGCTCCTTTCCATGGCCCCGCGGATGGTTGAAATTCGGCGTGGACGGCTTATCCGGTGAGGCAATCGAACACAGACACCACAGCCCGGTCTTCCCACGCCATGGAAGAACAATGAGTGAAGTGAAATGATGTGGGGTTCGCTCCCCGGGGGCCCGGCCAGGACGGAAGGAAATGAAACCAGAAGTCAACTTTGACGTGCGCGCAGTTCGATCGGTATCGAATCCGCCAATTTCCGCCAATCTTAGCACCTTCGCGCCAAGCTCGAGCAAGGAAAATGTTCAGGGTTGGGGAATTACCGCCCTTCGAGCTTCACAGTCTTGCCGTGAAACTGTGGCGAGAATCGACCGAACTGCACAACTCCCTTGGGTCAGCTGCAATTCACTTCCACCCCGAAGCCCATAGCCCGCCAAAACCCACTCACGACGTCCACTGCCTCCGCCGCAGTCACGGGCGAAGTCCGCAACCGTATCGTAGCCCCCGGCTCAAGACTCGCCAGCGCCTTAGGCTCGGCCGCAATGGCAATGCATTTCTCCGCACGATAAGTGCAGGCCCCAAGGTCGGCAATCGAGAGCTGAGTGGTGGGTGTGGCCAGGATGGTCTGGGGCGGCGCCATGCGGTCGAGCAGCCACAGGATTTCGAGCTTCGATTCCAGTTCGTCGGGCACCCAGTCGATGGCCAGATCGGCGCCGTGCACCGCGTCTTCAACGGTCGAAACAAACTCGACGGCCGGCAGCGCCTCGGGGCCGAGTTGCTCCCGAATGTACTCCTGCGCGTGGTGCAGTGTTGACGGCATTACGTCCTCGAGCAACACGTGAAACCCGGCTCGGGCGGCGCCGAGCGCGAGCGATCGTCCCAGCGGGCCGGCCCCGATAATCGCGACTGTATGGCAGTTGTCCACGGTGTTTCTGTCTAAAGGAGCTCCTGCCGAGCCTCGACTCGAAACCGGAGAATCAAGGCGCGGCGCGCCGGACCGCCGCTATTTGGTTGTAAGGGCTTTCACCACGTCGGCGCTGTTGGGCTGGGCTTGCTCCAGATGCTCGGCCACGCGGGCCCGCTCCTCTTCTGAAAGCAATGGAACAGCGGCCAACACGCGACGCAGCGTCACAGCAACGTCGTCAATGTAATTCATAAGGCGGATGGCTTCTCCTGAAAGCGGCATATAGGTCCTCGTGGGTTGAATCAGCCTTCATTGTAGGGGCTGGGGCGGGGTGGGCGGCAAACCGTAGTCCGGCAGCCCAGGGCAAGCCGCAAATGCGCCGGATCAATACGAACTGAGCCACGTTTATGCTTACGGGCCAGAAACCGCGCTACAATCCTTGCCTGCCCTGAGGAACCGTCCAACGGTTCACCGGGCACGACACTTAATGAGGTTCGCGATGATGCAAATACGCCTGATGGCCGCGCTCCTCGGCGGCACACTCGCATTCTCAATCCCTTTGCTTGCGCAGGATAGGGCAAGCGCACCCAAACCTCCCGATCGAGTTACGATGGCAACCGAAAACGCCAAAGAGCTCATACTGTTGATGGACACCGACAAGAACGGAAAGATCTCAAAGCAGGAGTGGATGAACTTCATGTCGGCTGAGTTCGACCGGCTCGACACCGACCACAGCGGCGAGCTCGACCCGCACGAACTGCTGGCCTCGCGTGTAACGATCCGGCATGTGCGGTCCTCCGATCAGGGCAAATGATCGTTACCTGCCAATAGCCGGTAGACTGTAGCGATCCTCAATTGCCTACCGGCTACTGGCTGTTCTTCCCTCTCTGCAGATTTCCCGCCATTTTCCCCTCTCAATCGCAGATAATTCTCGATACAAGCTGCTCAAAATTAATCCCCCAAGAAGCGAGGTCATCTATGGGCATTTCGAGGCGCGATTTTCTTTGGCGTGTGGGCCAGGCAGGGGGGTTCAGCGCCGCGTTTGTCGCCATGCAGGGATTGGGCTTGATGCCTGCCCGAGCACTCCCCGCACCGCGGCTCGACATCGCTCCCGGCTCTGGCAAGGGGATTAAAGTTGCCATCCTTGGCGGCGGCATCGCCGGCCTCGTGGCCGCCTACGAGATGAAGGCCTTGGGCTTCGACTGCACGGTGCTCGAGGCGCGGCAGCGCCCCGGCGGCCGCAGCTGGACGGTTCGCCCCGGCGACAGCGTCGTATTTACCGACGGATCGGTGCAGCATTGCGACTGGCAGCCCGGCCATTATCAGAACTTCGGGCCCGCGCGCCTGCCCTCAATCCATACCACCATCCTCGGCTACTGCCGCAAGTTTGGCGTGGCCATGGAAGTAGAGGTGAACTCAAGCCGCTCCACGATGCTCGAAAACGACGCGGCCAACGGCGGCAAAGCATTGGAGCAGCGGCAGGTGGTAAATGACACACGCGGCCACGTAAGCGAGCTGCTTTCAAAGTGCATCGCCCAGGGCGCGCTCAACAGCGAACTCAGTTCCGAAGATCGCGACCGCATGATGAGCTTTTTGCGCATGTATGGGCCGCTCGACAAAGCCGGCAAATACACGGGCTCGGAACGCGCCGGATACACCCGGCGCCCCGGAGCAGGCAACGAGCTGGGCACGCTCAACCAGCCCATCGACATGCACACGCTGCTCGACGAAAACTTCTGGGGTGCCATCATGTTCGAAGAGATGTTCGACATGCAGGCCACCATGTTCCAGCCCGTTGGCGGCATGGATCGCATTGCCTACGCCTTCGCCAAACAGCTCGGCTCGACCGTGCACTATGGCGCCGAGGTAAAAGAAATTCGTAAAACGTCATCGGGCGCGCGCATCGTCTACACGAAAGCCGGCGTTCAAAAATTCCTTGAAGCCGATTACTGCCTTTGCGCGATGCCGCTCTCGATCCTTAAAAAAATCCCCAACGACTTCAGCGCGCCCGTCAAGCAGGTCATTGATCAATGCACCTACGCACGCGCCTACAAAATCGCGTGGGAGAGCCGCCGCTTTTGGGAACAGGATTACAACATCTACGGTGGTCTTGAATTCGTCTCCCAGGGACCCGACCCCGTGTGGCTGCCGTCGGGCGGCATGTTCTCGGAGCGCGGGGTCCTGGTGAGCGGGTACGGCTTCGACACCGCATCCGACTTCGACAAACTCCCTTTCACACAGAAATTCGACGCCTCGCGCGCGTCCGTTGAAAAGCTGCATCCCGGCCACGGCAAAGAGCTTGAAAAACCGGTCTACGTGAACTGGGGGATGGTGCCTTTCAATGAGGGTTCATGGATTTGGAACTACCAGCCGGGCATCATCTCCTACGCCGACACCGGCTCGCCGGCCTACGAAACGCTCATCGCCGCTGACGGCCCAATCTATTTTGTGGGCGACCACACCAGTCACATTCTTGGCTGGCAGGAGGGCGCGGCGCTCAGTTCGCTGCGCGCCATCTCAATGATCGGCGAGCGCGAACGGGCCAAGCGCGCCTGAGCTCGCCCGGGGCTCAAACCTATTCGAGCTGGAGACGGCCGTCATGACCGAATCGTCCATCGTCGTCGCTCAGCAGTTCATTCGCGCCATCAATCGCCAGGACGTGGACGCGATGGCCGAGCTCATGACTGGCGAGCATCGCTTCGTTGACTCGCTGGGCGACGTGGTCATCGGCAGCGCTGCAATGCGTGCCGGCTGGACCGGCTATTTCCGCATGGTCCCCGACTACACCATCGCCGTTGAGGAAACTTACTCGGACGGCCCGGTCGTTATCATGCTCGGCACCGCACAGGGCACATACTCCACCGACGGCTCGTTAAAGCCTGAAAGCCGCTGGTCGACGCCCGTGGCTCTCCGCGCTTATATCGAAGAGGGCAAAATCGCCGAGTGGCGCGTTTACGCTGACAACGAGCCGATCAGGAAGCTGATCACCAAAACTGACTGAGTCTCAAGGTCTCTATACAAATAGCGCTGCCATCCCGAGTGGAGCCGAGGGACCCGCATTTGTCTTTAAGGTGTTCCACTTAACTTGCAAATACGCTGCCTCATTCAAACTCTGCTTGGGCGAGGTCAGACCCGAGCCGCTAACCAGGAATTCATCCGGCAGCGAGATCTTGCACCAAAAAATCAAAAAATTTATGAAACCTTCCCCGCCCTTTTCACGTTATAGTAGGAGGAGTTTACTAACCGGTTAGTTAAAAACATGCCTCTCGCCGCCCCATTCCGCACCCAAACCGACCGTGCCGACCAGACGCGCGCGCGCATCCTCGACGCCGCCATCGCCGAGTTCAGCGAAAACGGCCTGGCCGGGGCCCGCACCGAACAGATCGCCGAAGCCGCCGGAGTGAACAAAGCCCTGCTCTACTACTACTTCCAGGGCAAAGAGGCGCTCTACACCGCCGCCATTGAGAGCGTCGCCGAACGCGTGGTCGCCAGCAGCATGGCGGCCATCGCGGGCAATCGCTCAGCCGGCGAGCGCCTGGTCAATTTCGTCCTCAATCACTTTGACCGCATCCATTCGCAGCGCGCTTTCCAAAGCCTCATGCAGCAGGACATGATGCGGCTGCGCCAGGGCGAGGCAAGTGCGCTCGACCCGCTCGTGGAAAAAGTTTTCCGCCCCATGATGTTCGCCGTGAAGAAACTGCTGGCAGAAGGCATGCGCACCGGGGAATTGATCCATGTGGATGAGTGGCAGATGATGTACGCCGCATTGGGCGCGAATGTTTTCTACTATCTTTCCGGCCCGGTAATGGGCCGGCTCATTGGCAGCGATCCTCTGGAGCCCAAGGCTTTAAAGGCGCGGCGCAAGGCTGCCATCGAATACCTTGGGCAAACCGTTTTTACCGACCGCCGGCACGGCGCGCGCGTCGCAGAACGCGTGCTCGCGCGCACGCCCATGCCCAAAAGCGGTCCCATGCAACGATTTGAAGTGAGGGAGAAGTGAACGCACGCAATCGAGTTTTTCTTATTCTGGGGCTGCTTACTCTGGGCTCTCTCGTCTGGTATCTCGTCACCACCCGCCACAGTGGCGACCTGCAACTGATCGGCACCGTCGACGCCAACGAGGTGGTGGTGAGTTCCAAAATCCCCGGCCGCATTCAAACCCTCACCGTTCAGGAAGGCCAGACGGTTAAAGCCGGCCAATTGATCGCCACCATCGAGAGCGAAGATTTGCAGGCCGCGCTCAACGCTGCCGAGGCTACCGCCGCAAGCGAGCAGTCGAAGCTGAAAGGCGCAGTGGAGACCGTCGACCAGAATCGCGGCGAAACTGACAGCGCCACGCTTAGCGCCGAGGCGCAAGTGCGTTCCGCCCAGGCTCAACTCGAGCAGGCGCAGGCCAATTACGACCACCAGAAAGCCGACACCAGCCGCACTGTCGCACTTGCCCAGCAAGGCATTATGAGCGAGCAGGCACGTGACGAGCAGGCTACCGCCCTGAATGCGGCGCAGGCCGCTGTGGACGCAGCCCGCGACAATCTTGCTGCGGCTCAGGCGCAACTGAAGCAGGCACGAGCGCACCAGATGCTCACCACGGT
>JASHVU010000594.1 GCA_030044455.1 Acidobacteriaceae bacterium
GGGCCATTCAAGTACTGGGCCTGGTCTTCCAATGTGAATTCGCCTTGCGTGAAAAACAGCAGCGGAATCGTCATCCGCTCGGGATGGACGTCGCCATCCTTCACCAGTCCCGGGTAGTAGCGCATGCTGCCGTCCATCGCCACCAGCGCAGTGATGCGGCTGTCGTGCGCGGCGGCAAACAGGTTCGAGATGCCTCCCCAACTGAAACCGGCCACGGCAACTTGCGACGGATCCACATTCGGCAGCTTCTGTGCGTAACCCACCAGGAACGAGATGTCGCGCGCCTGGGCGTTGATGCCGGCCAGGTCGTCGGTCATGGGCCGGTCTTGAGCGCCCAGCGCGCCCGTCGCCACTACGATGTATCCGTGCGAGACCAGGTACTCGCACAGATCGACATTCTCCCACGCCATGTTGCCGAAGCTGGGCGCATAGATCACGATCGGGAAATGGCCTGCGACGGGCCTGGCATCGCGCACGCTCCACAACGGATCGTTCATTGACGAAGCCAATCCGGTCTTCCAGTCGTTCCATCCCTCCCACAGGTGCGGCTTGCCGAAGCTGGTCTCAGTTTCGAGCAGCTTGAAATAGTCGCCCACCGTCATGGGCGCGGCGCTCGACTTCTCGGCCGGATACCAGATGAGTGTCTCGAGCGGCCGGGCGCGCTCGCCCTCAATGGGCTTGCCCAGGAGGTCCACGGGGGGTCCCCAGGTACGTGAGGTGTCGTACTGCTCCACCACTTTGAGGCCCACGGCATAGGCGCCGGGCGGCTGAGTGAAGTGGAAATGCGGCGCGTCTTGAGCCAGGGCAGTCGAACTTGAAATGGCGGCGACGATGCCGCACAAGATGAGAGCCTTTCGAATCACGAATACCTCCCTCGGTGGGTAATGGGAAGAATGATACCGTGCGACAGGAGCAAGTTGTCAGTGATCAGCGACGGGCGCTCATCCATCCCGAGTGGTATGCTAGCCTCCACTGAAAGTAGGTTGTGCTCAATATTGAGGGCCAGCAAGGATGATCAGAAATCACTGAAAGAGAGAAGAATCATGGCAAACGAGGTCACCACAAACCAGAAGACCATCATCAGGAACCAGGGCGCGATCATCAAGAATCAGAAATCGATTCTGGGCAACCAGGGTGACATTAAGAAAAACCAAAAGGCACTCGACAAGATTCTGATTCATCAGAAGGGAATTCTGGCCAACCAGAAGGACATTCTGGCCAATCAGAAGGGGATTGCTGCCAACCAAAAAGAGATTCTGGCCAACCAGGCAGCGATTCGCGAAGCATTGCCGAAGCCGGCGCCTGCGGTCTAAAACCGATTCTTCAATGAAAAGGAATATCGGGCCCAGCGGTGCCTCTGCGGGCGGGGAGTCAGGACTGCGGCCGTTCGGCGGCACCGGTCCTGTCGAGCTGCGAAAGAAGACGCCAGGGGAAGCGGAATTAAGGAAAGCTTCTCCCCGGGACTAAAGCCCAAAGTGTCCTTTCTCGCTCATTTCAGAGGCCTGAAGGCCTCTGCTCCCTGCGGATTTCAGAAACCAAAGCTGCTTCTCGCCGATGGAATTGGGACCCGGGACCGATTAAGATTGGACCTGCCTAATCGAAATCTCTTGAGCGAGTGGAACGAGGAGCAGGTTCTGGCCGAAACCATGAGCACACCAGCGAAGAAAAGCCCGTGGCGAGTGGCTGCCGCGGCGCTCATCATTGCCTTCGGCGCCTGCTTCGTCGGCGCTGTCATGTTTGCCACTCAGAGCGACGAAAAAGCCACCGAGAGGGACTATATCCAGTATTGGGTGATCGGCCAGCAACTGGTTCACCACGCCAATCCTTACGATGTGGCAGCCACCGTCGCGCTCGAGGAAAAGGCGGGTCTCGGCAACCGTATGCCTCGGATGAGTCCGAGCCCGCCTACAGTGGTTTTCCCCATGCTGTTTCTGGGCCTGGTGGGTCCCAAGACTGGTTACATCCTCTGGTGGCTGCTCAATATGGGCTGCTTGTCGATTGCGCTGTGGCTGCTTTGGCGGCTCAATGGCTGCCCCACCAATCGAATCCACCTGTTTGGCTACGCCTTCGCCCCCGCGCTCATTTGCCTGAATGCCGGCCAGCTCTGCATTTTTCTTCTGCTGGGCGTGGTTCTTTTCCTTTACTTCAATGAGTCGCGGCCCGCGCTTGCCGGAGCATCGCTGCTGCCCTGCGCACTCAAGCCTCATTTGTTCCTGGTGCTTGGCTTTGTTGTGCTGCTGTGGGTGATCAGGCGCAGAAAATATCGTGCGCTGTTTGGCTTTGCAGCCGCGGTCGCGGTGAGTTGCGCCGTTCCTCTCTACTTCGACCCGCTCGCATTTCAACACTACTTCAGCATGATGGCCCAGCAACGTATCCTCGATGTTTTCATTCCCACATTCGGCGTCGCGCTGCGCTTTCTGGTCGATCGGAATCTGGTGGCTCTCCAATTTGTGCCGGCAGTGCTGGGATGCGCCTGGGCTTTGTGGTATTTCACCAGACACCGCGAGAATTGGAACTGGATGCGCCACGGGCTGCTGATCCTGCTTGTCTCGGAGGCTTGCGCGCCCTACGGGTATTTCACCGACGAGTGCATTCTGCTGCCCTTCATTCTTGCCGGACTTTACCATTCAACCCGGCTGGGGTGGTCGTTTGCTGTGCTCGCTGCGATCGATGCGACGGCGCTCGTCGAGGTATCCAACAACGTCAACATCATTTCGCCGTGGTATCTGTGGACGGTGCCCGCGTGGATTACCTGGTATTTTTACTCGACCAGGAAGCGGCCTGCGGCGATGGCGTGATGAACCGGCGTGCCTCTACCATCCTGATGCGCTCCACAACTCAATGCGGTCTCGGCCCCGTTTCTTGGCTTCGTAGAGGGCGCGGTCGGCGCGCTCCACCAGCGTGGTCATCTCGACATCGTTGGAGGGATGCACGGTGGCCACACCGGCGCTGATGGTCACAATGCCCTGCGGATCGAAGGCGTGCGGCAAGCGAGTCTCGGCGACGGACTGGCGAATCCGCTCTGCAAATACTGACGCCGTGTGATGGCCGGCGCCGGGAAGAATGATGGCAAACTCCTCGCCGCCGTAGCGGGCTACAAGATCGGTTGACCGCAGCGCTGCTTCGGTAAGAATCGAGGCCACCTTGCGAAGGCATTCGTCTCCTGCGATATGGCCGTAGTGATCGTTGTAGAGCTTGAAGCGATCCACATCGATCATGAGCAGCGAAATGCTGAGCCGTTCGCGGAAAGCGTACTGCCACTCGCGACTGAGGCGCTTGTCGAAGGATCTGCGGTTGGCCAGGCCGGTCATGTGGTCGCGGCCGGCGTTGGCGTCAGCTTCGTAGAATGCCGCCGTTACCGCCTCCTGCAGCTTGTCGCGCTCCTTCAGCGCGGAATTGACCGAGTAGAGAAGGATAAGCGCAGCGCACATAAAGCACTGCAGGATAAAAATGCTGTGGATGAACATATCGGCGCGCACCAGCGCGAAGGCGCCGTGATTGCGCTCGGTCATGTACACGGCGGGGCCGGCAATGATGATGATGCCGATAGCCGAACCGGAGCTGCCCAGTCGAAAGATGGCCAGCAGCAGCGCGGGAATCAGCAGGAAGTCCACCGGCAGTCCATCCAGGGCAAACACCAGGGTGGAGAGGAGACCGAGCCCGGTCAGGATGGCGAAAGTTTCTGTCCTTTTGCCGGGCCTGAACAATGCCATGACTTCAGCTTCATCGATGGCCAGCACCAGCGGGGTCATAACCGCAATTCCCATTACGTCGCCGATAAACCAGGTGGTGACCGAGAGCATGGTCGAGGGAGTTTTCTCGATGAAGAGAACGAGTTCAATGAACGCGCTCGAACAGAGAGGCGCTAGCAGCACGCCGAGGAGCACGAATTTAACCAGGGTGCGGATTTTGGCGAGATCGGGCTGGGTGGCGTTACGGTTCGAGAGCAGCCAGGCGGCCACCAGCACTTCAACCGTGTTGCCTGCAGAAAACAGGAGGGACTGCGAAATGGGAAACCGAAAAAAGCTATGTGCGACGACGTTAGCCAGGATGCTCGCAGCCAGATAAACGGGCCAGCAACGGCGCGGCAGGCACAGCAGGAATGCCAATAACAGGCCATTTGCAGGCCAGATGATGTCGGCCACCGCGGGTGTGCGCGTTAATGCGTTGCCACCCAGGGAAACCACCAGATAAAGCAGAGTCACGCAGCCGAAGTGGGAAATGGAGTCGGGGCGGAGGTGCGTAAACGCCCGCGCGAGGCGCCAACCCGCGGCTGAATCACCTGGCTGGAGATTGGTGACGAGGGAAGTACTCTGCATAGCTGGCACATCACCAGCATTGCAATCCATCCCCTGTGAAGCAATAGCAAACCCGCGGAGGACCCGAATTCCACCTTAGTTCCCGACGCTGGTTACCAAGCCGACTAGGCGGCGAACGAAAGTGTTATTCGTCTCTGAGCGCAACCATCGGTTCGAGCCTGGCGGCGCGGCGGGCCGGCAGCCAGCTTGCCGCCATGGCAACCATCGCAATCGCCAACGTGACGCCCGAGAAGACCACCGGGTCACTCGAGCTAACGCCGCGCAGCAGGTTTGCGACCAGGTGCGCGAGCGTGAAAGCCATCGCCAGTCCCACCCCAAGCCCGATGCCGGTAAGCCAAGAGGCACGGCGCAGCATCATGCCCAGCACATTCTCGCGGCTGGCGCCCATGGCCAGGCGCACGCCGATCTCGCGGGTGCGTTCGCCCACCAGGTTCGCCATCACGGCAAAGATGCCGATGGCCGACAGCAGCAGCGCGATCAGCGCGTCCATCGCCATGTCGCCGGATGCGTAGATCAAGCCGATCAGCCCCTCGTGATTGAATTGCGCCCAGCTTTCAACGTCTTTCAGAGGCAGCATCGGATCCATCGACGCAATTACCTTGTGCGCCGATTCGGCCAATGCACGCGGGTCGCCGTCTGTGTACATCACAAATGTGGCGCCATCATCCGGCTCCTGAGCCGCGTTCATGTAAATCGCGGCGTGCGGCGTAGTATCCCATACCTGGTAGGCCGTTTCGCGAGCGACACCCACAATGGTGAGCCATGGGTCCTTGCTGTCGCTACCACCCATGCGCACGCGTTTGCCGATCGGATTTTGCCCCGGGAAATACTGGTTCACAAACCGCTCGCTAACCACGGCAATCGGCAGTGTCCCCATCGCATCGCTAGGGCTGAATCCGCGGCCCGAAACAATGGGAATGTGCATGGTGGCGAAGTAGCCGTCACTCACATCCAGGTGCAGCGCGCTCTGAAATTTTCCCGGCATCACCGGGCGGTTCTCGATCGCAAAGTCCTGCAGCCAGCTCCAGTCGCTCAAGGGCAGTGCACTGGTCACATCGGCGTGCGTCACTCCCGGCAAGGCGCGCAGCCGATCCAGGCTTTCGCGATAAAACGCAGCGCGTTTGACTTTGTCGTAGCGCGACTCGGGAAGAGTCGCGCTGAAGATGAGTGCGTGCTGCGGCGAATAGACGTCGATTTGGTGGAGCATTGAATCGGTGCCCTTGGAGATGAGCGCCGCGCCCACCACCAGCGCCACAGCCAGCGCAATCTGGGCCACGGCAAACAGAGTACGCAAGCGAGCGCGCCCGCCCACTGCCGAGCGCGAACCGGCCTTCAACTGTTCGACCGGATTCACGCGAAGAGCTTCGAGCGCCGGCGCAATGGTGGCCACCACGCCTGCCAAAACGGCGAGCAGTAAGGAAAACTCGAGCGCATGTCCGTTGAGTTTGGTATTCGACCATCCCGGCATGAATTTGGCGACGCGCGCCGGCATGGTGGTTAGCGTGAATTGCAGATGTGCCCAGCCTACCGCCAGTCCGCCGGCCGCTCCAATTAATGCGATCAGCAGATTCTCAGTCATCATTTGGCGCATCACTCGCCAGCGGCTGGCGCCGAGCGCGCTGCGCATGGCAATCTCAGGCCGCCGCGCCACGCCGCGTACCAGTTGCAGGTTCGCAATGTTGGCGCACACTACCAGCAGCACAAACAGGGTTGCGCCCAACACGAGCCGGTAGTAGAGAGGAGTGTATTCGCCGTTGATGTTGTCGATCAGCGGCTCGATTCTTACCGTCCAGTCCAGGTTTGAGCCAGGGTATTGCTTCTCGAGCTGCGCGGCAATAATGCGCAGTTCGCTTTGCGCCTGGTTGATAGTGACACCATCCCGCAGACGTCCCTCCACCAGGTAGTCGTGTGAAGTGCGGTTGGCCAGCTGATCCGGCGAAGGCGCGAAGGGCAGATACAGATCGGCTTCCGCCGGATATTGCATCGTCTTGGGCATTACGCCGATGATCTGGTACTTGTGCTGCTCTAGCTCGATCGTGCGGCCGTCGATGTTTGGATCGGAGGCAAAGTTGCGCGTCCAGAATCCGTAACTGAGCACCGCGACACCGTCGTGGCCCGGTTCCGAATCAGCCTGCGTGAAAACGCGACCCATCAGCGGCTGCGCCCGCAGAACAGTAAAGAAATTCGTCGATGTCAGCGCGGCATCCACCTCCGCCGCGTCGCCGGCGCCAGTCATTGTCATGGTTGCCTGTTTGTGTATCGCCATCGATTCAAACGAACGGCTTTGTCTCTGCCAGTCCTCAAAGTTGGCCAGCGCAACCCAATGCAGGTCTCCGGCCTTCTTCTGCTCGGCGATGGTCATTACCCGGTCGAACTCGGGCACCGCGAGCGGATGAAGAATCACCGCATCCATGTTGCTGAACATCGACGTATTGATGCCGATGCCGATGGCCAGGCTCAGCACCGCTGTGGCAGTAAATCCGGGTGATTTGCGCAGCTGGCGGACGGCGAAGCGAAGATCCTCAAGAAAGCTGTTCATGGCCTCTCCCAGGGAGACGATTCCAATGCTGTTAAGCATCAGGAAGCATTCCAGCAGCCAAACTTGCCCGAGCCGTTCTGGACAAAATACCTGAATTCGAATGATTTGCGCAGCAAGCGACCGCGGATCGGCGGCTCCTCGTGTTCGGTATCGAACAATTCCGCACGCTGGCCGTCCACTCGTGAACACCGGCCGATGGCCCAAAGCGTGATTTAAGTCACATCCCGGCCCGAATGTTATCGCTAGTCTTCAATCACTCGTAAGCAAATTCCCTCGGGGAGGCGTGAAAAGATGACTGAATCGAATTCCATCTTTTCTAACCGTTCAGTTGACAACACCCCAAACGACGAGAACAGGGGCATGGAGATTTGTCCCTGCATCGAGGATAGCGAGCGGCCATCGGTCGACAAGGGCATCCTGGCCGGCCTGATTCTTGAGTCGCAGCATGCTGCGGCGGCCAACGAGCCGATCCAGGATTTCTCGCAAGGACCGCTGAGCGAATTGATCCAATACATCGTCCGTACGCACCACGGCTTTATCCGCGAAGAGCTGCCCAGATTGCATTCGCTGTGTGAACGAGTGATCGCCATGCGCAAGTGGATGAACCCCGAGCTGATCGACATGGCTCGCAAGCTGCGCCGGCTCTCGGGAGATTTAACTTTTCACATGAGCCACACCGAGAACAAGGTGTTTCCCTACATTGAGGCGCTGGAACGCAGCAAAGACGGAGCGCCGCTTGCGCCGTCATCGGCGGCCCAGGCCGAAAGCCTGATCGAAGAGGTGATGGTGGGCCACACTCCCGTTGGGGAAATGCTGCGGCAGATCGAGGCCGATACCAAGGGATTCACTCCGCCCGAGGATGCCTGCCCCGATATGATCGGCCTTTACCAGGGACTCAAGGAGCTCGCACGCCGGCGCAGTAACCACATTCAATTGGAAGGCTATGTCCTCTTTCCCCGCGCGCTGGCGCTGGAGAAGGAAGTTCTGGCGGCGTAAGATGCAAGTTCTCAGCCAGTAGCCAATAGCTCGTGGTTTCAATTCTTGCGGCTGATTCTTTCCTGCTGGCTACCGGCTATTTCCCTTTCGTCGCCGCAGGCAGCACCGCCAGCACGCGGCAGCGATGCTTGTCGGCCGAACTCCAGGCGAGCGGCATCTCGCTTTCCATACAGGCGCAGTCGCCGGCCTCGAGAATCTCTTGCATTCCTCCGGCCTCAAGCCGCAGCTTGCCTTCGAGCACATAAACCAGGCCGTTGCTCTCGTATGTGGCATCGATGGCGACCGACGTTCCCCCGGGGGGAAACTCAATCATCTGGGCAGCGATGCGGCAGCCCGAACCGCCGACGTTCAACGGCGTAATCTTCACTGATTCCGGCCCGCGAGTGCTTCCCTGCAGGTGGGCCTTGCGCGTGATGGCCAGAGTGTGGCGCGAGGGCTCGCCGAAGAAATAGCTGAGGCCCACGCCGTAAACGCGGCAGATGGTGGCCAGCGTGGGCAGCGTGGGAATCATCCGGTCGGTTTCGAGCTTGGAAAGCAGCGCCGTCGAGAGCCCGGTCTCAGTGGCAAGCCGCGAGAGCGTGAGCCGCTTTTGAGTGCGCAGAGACCGCAGTTTCAGTCCGATGCAATAAGGTTCCAGAGACCATTGGGCGTACGAAACAGTCTTGGGCATCCTTCGCTCCCTTGTAAGCATTAAAGTGTTAAAACGTTGCTAACAAGTGTACGGCAATCCCACGCCCGCGGGCCGTAACGCACACGGTAAACATTAGTGCAACAGGCACATGACCAAAGTGATGACCTGCTCCGGAACTCGTCCAATCCCAAAGCACCGTTTTGGCGGCACGGGTGCGGCAGTTTACATTCTTAAATAGCGTGCCTCAACCGGCGCCGCGTGCAGCCGATCGTTCCCGACTCTCGGCCGTTGTGGCCAGCTTTTGAAGGTTCCGCGCTGCAACGCTCACAGGCAACCCGCGCATCAGAAAAACTGACGCCGGGAAAATAGGATTACCTCGAATCAGTGAATGACTTCGTTGCCTGACTCTCCAATCAAGAGGACGAATTTCAATGACACGATACGCTTTTCGCATTTCCGACGTCATCCGCGGCGCCGCATGCGCGCTTTTCGCGTTGGTGCTGGGCACAAGCCTTTCGGTCACCGCAAATGCAGCGCCCGAGAAGAATCCTGCCGCGCCACCCGATGTGCTGGTGCTGAGCGATGGCGACGTTCTTCACGGCAAGTTCGTGAACGAGATCGCCGGCAAAGTGACCTTTCACACCGATTCCCTCGGCGATGTGACGCTGAGCTGGGACAAAATCAAGGAGCTTCATACCACCGAGAAATTCGGCGTGCTGGAGCAGAGCGCCACCAGCAAAGGCAAGCATGCAGCCCCGAATATTCCGACCGGTACGGTCGATTT
>JASHVU010000595.1 GCA_030044455.1 Acidobacteriaceae bacterium
GATGAAACCAGATCGAACGTTAAGCGACATCATCTTCTCAAATGTTTCGGGATCGGTTTCCCATAACGGAGTTCCACCGGAGTAGGCGCCCACCGCATTCACTAAAATATCCAGGGCTCCGACCTTCTCCACGAGCCCTGTCACCTCCATGGGGTTCGTAACGTCCACCTGAAGTCCATTCAGCGAATTTGAATCCACGCCTGCTGCGCCCTTCAAGGCTGAGAACTCCTTCTCCGATCTGTAGGTGACGAGGACCTTCGCGCCTTCATTCAGGAACGCCAAAGAAACTGCGCGGCCAAGCCCACCCGTTCCGCCAGCCACCAGCGCTGTTTTTCCTGCAAATCGGTTTGCCATTTCACAATCCTCCAAATTCACATTCCTTGCAGTGCTTTCAGCCTAATCGATCATGCCGGCCCAGGATGCGGCGCCCTTGTCCCAGTCAGATTGGAGGCCATGGAGAAACCGGGTTGATTGGGTTTGGGCGCGAGGCCTATGATCGACGGCGATGTGTTCCGAGAGGGATGCAAGGAGGACTTGTGTTGAAGCGTGCGTTGATGTCACTGACCGTGGCGAGCATGGCTGTGGGAATGGCATGGGCGGCGGAGAATCCCTTCATCGGCGTGTGGAAGGTGAACCCATCGAAGACCAGGATGCCCGACGAAATGAAGGTCGAGAGCAAAGGCGGCAACACATACACGTTTAATTTTGCCGGCGCCGACGAAACGATCGTGGCGGATGGGACCGATCAGCCGGGCTTCGCAGGAACGACGCTATCGGTGAATGCTGAAGCGCCCGACACCTGGATCGTCGTGCGCAAAAAAAGCGGCCGGCTGCTGCTCAGAGGGACCTGGAAGCTTGCGACGGACGGCAGTACACTCACGGACTACTATCGCGAGTTCGAGCCTGACGGGTCTACGCTCAGCATGGATTACGTCTACCAGCGCAGCGGTGGAGGGTCGGGCTTCGCGGCGGACTGGCGGAGCATCAAGGAGACGATGAACTCACCTTTTGTTCTCGATGTGAAGGCGTACCAGGACGACGGCCTCTCTTTCATCACGACCAGTCCCTATGAGCACGAAACGAGAAACGTGAAGTTCGACGGTAAGGACTATCCCAATCAAGGGCCGGACACAGGCCGGGACTCTACGTCCTCGATTCGGCAGGTGGACGAGCACACTCTGGAGATGACTGGCAAAGCTGGCGGAAATGTGAAGAATACGCGCGAGTTCAGGCTTTCTGCTGACGGAATAACACTCACGATGACGATCAACACGTCAGGACGAGACAAGCCGGATGTGCTGGTATTCGACCGGGAGTAGCCGGGAGCGCTAGGGGCCAGAAAGACAAAGCTTCCCATGTAACTGAATGCGGGAGTCACGAGGTACCCGCTTCCGCTTCCGGTCCCAAAAACGCCTTCGGTGCCGGAGGAGAGCCGGCGCCGAAGACGTCCTTCCACAACCCTCGTTTTAGCTGCATCCGCTGGTTGACCCGCAGCTCATGCAACGGTAGCAGCTTCCGTTGCGGACCATGATGGCTCCGCAGGTGGAGCAGCTTGGCGCGTCGCCCATTTCGTACATGCCGCGCATGGCGTCGGCGGCGTGGTAGATGCCGCGGTCCTGGAGCTTGGGCATAGGCGGAATGCTTGGCTCGGGAGGAGCTTGCTGCGGAGCCTTATATGCCTGCACTTCGGGGGCGATGCCTCCGCCGCCGGCGTGGCCGCCCACGCTGCCGCCCGCTGACGCCACTTGGTTGAGTCGCTTGGCCACTTCCTCAGCAAGCCGCGCGAGTTGAAACTGTGACTGCCCGGCCTCGTCCTCAGGCTCGGGCTCGGGCAGGATGGAGGTCGGCGCCGCGAGTTGCGGAGCCTGCGGCGTGAGTCCCGCGAACAGCGTGAGCTGCGTACCGGAAAGGAAGCGCAGGCTGAGCCAGCGGAAGATGTAGTCCATCAGGCTCTTGGCGTAGCCGATCTGCTCGTTGCCGGTCCAGCCGGAGGGCTCGAAGCGGGTGTGCGCGAATTTTTCGCACAGCACCTTCAGCGGCACTCCATGCTGCAACGCGAGAGAAACCGAGGTGGCAAAAGCGTCCATGAGGCCCGAGACGGTGGAACCCTCCTTGGCCATGCGGATGAAAATCTCGCCGGGCTGCTGGTTGGGGTAGAGGCCGACGGTGATATAGCCTTCGTGGCCGCCGATGGAGAATTTATGGGTGATTGACGCGCGCTCTTCGGGAAGGCGATGGCGCACCGCGCGTGGCGGCGCATTCAGGTCCTGCACCTGCGGCGGCTCGACCGGAGCGGCAACCGGCGTGGGCGCGAAGACCGGAACCGCCGCGGCCTTGGCGACGTTCTCGAGCGCAATCTGGAAGGCAGCGGCGGCGGCAGCGATCTGTTTTGCTGAGACTTCGACTTTTTCTGACGCGGCGAGGGCCTTGAGGTCGGCATCCGCCGGCAGTTGCGCCGCAGAGATGTGCGTAAGCACGCGGAGGGCGGCCGCATCCGCCGGTGAGGGCTCCTTTTTGGCGTCCATGCTGGTGTTGAGGGGTTGCGTGCCCTTTGAGCCGTCACGATAGATGGCCACGGCCTTGATGCCCAGGCGCCAGCTTGCTGCGTAGGCCTCGGCGACATCTTCAACCGATGCCTCGTGGGGCAGGTTCACGGTTTTTGAGATGGCCCCGGAGAGGAACGGCTGCGTGGCCGACATCATTTTGATGTGGCCCATATAGTGAATGGAACGTGTGCCCTTGGCCGGCTTGAAGCTGCAGTCGAAGACCGCCAAATGCTCAGGCTTGATGCCGGGCGCGCCTTCAATGGTTCCGGTTGCGTCGATGTAGCTGACGATTGCGTTTACATCGTTGTTGTTGTAACCGAGCTTGAAGAGCGCGGCGGGCACGGTGTTGTTGACGATCTTGATCATGCCGCCGCCCACAAGCTTCTTGTACTTGACCAGCGCGAGGTCGGGCTCGATGCCGGTGGTGTCGCAGTCCATCATGAAGCCGATGGTGCCGGTGGGCGCGAGCACGGTGGTTTGCGAGTTGCGGTAACCGTGGCGCTCGCCGTAGAGCAAGGCCATGTCCCACGATTCGCGGCTGGCCTCGATGAGGGAATCGAGCTGCGGAACCGTGAAGGGCTCGCCGGAGTTGCGCGACTTGCCGATGTTGTTGACCTCAGCGCGGTGCATGCGGACGACGTCGAGGAAGGGTTCGCGGTTGACGTAAAAGCCGGGGCAGGCCCCGCCCTGGCGATCACCTTCACTCTTTATTGCCGCGGTGAGCGGAGTAGCGGCGTCGAGTGGAGGGCAGCTGGCGGCAACGATGGCCGACTGCAGGTAGGCCTGGCCGGTCATGATCGCGGTAAGTGCAGCGGCGAGGTCGCGGCCAGCGGAGGAATCGTACGGAAGTCCGAAGGCCATGAGCAGCGCTCCCAGGTTGGCATAACCCAATCCCAGTGGCCGATAGTCGTGCGAGTTCCTTGCGATGGACTCGGTGGGATAGCCGGAGTTGTCCACCAGGATCTCCATGGCGGTAATGACCACCGAGATGGCATGGCGGTAGGCGGGGATATCGAAGGCGCCCGCCGGGGTAAGGAACTTGAGCAGGTTGAAGCTGGCCAAGTTGCAGGCGGAGTTGTCGAGGAACATGTACTCAGAGCACGGATTCGACGCGTTGATGCGAGCCGTGTTCTTGCTGGTGTGCCACTTGTTGATGGTGGTGTCGAACTGCATTCCGGGATCGCCGCAGAGCCAGGTGCTCTCAGCGATCTTGTGCATGATCTCGCGCGCCTTCCAGGTTTTTACGGGCTTGCGTTCTTTGACGGTCACGGTGGTGAATTCGCCGTCTGTCTCGTAGGCGCGCATGAAGTCGTCACTGACCCGAACTGAGTTGTTGGCGTTTTGGAAGAAGATGGACGAGTAGGCCTCGGAGTCGGGGCCCGATCCGTCGTAGCCGGCCTTGATAAGTGCGAAGGCCTTGGCTTCTTCCTTGGCCTTGCACTCGATGAACTCCATAATGTCAGGATGGTCGACGTTGAGGATGACCATCTTGGCCGCGCGGCGGGTCTTGCCGCCACTCTTGATAACGCCGGCAAAGGCGTCAAAGCCGCGCATGAAGCTAAGCGGGCCGGAGGCGGTTCCGCCGCCCGACAACAATTCATTGGACCCACGGATAGAGGAGAGATTCGTCCCGGTGCCCGAGCCCCACTTGAACAGCATGCCCTCAGTCTTGGCCAGGGTCAGGATTGAATCGAGCGAGTCGTCGACAGCGTTAATGAAACACGCCGAGCACTGTGGATTCCTGTAGCCGGTGGCCGAGTACTTGACGCCGCCGGTCACCGGGTCCCAGTGCCAATTCTGGCCGTCGGACTCCGGCTCCAGCCGGTCGCAGCCCACGTTGAACCAGACGGGCGAGTTGAAGGCGACCTTCTGCGTGAGCAGCATGGCGCCGAGCTCGTCGTGGAAGACGGCTGCATCTTCAGCGGTTGCGAAGTAGCCTCCGGCGATACCCCAGTCGCGCACAGTCTCAACCACGCGACCCACCAACTGGCGGACGCCGGTCTCACGCTCAGACGTGCCGATCTGGCCGTGGAGATACTTTGAGGCAACAATATTGGTCGCCGTCATCGACCAGTCGACCGGCACTTCTACGTCTTTCTGCTCAAAGATCGAGTTGCCTTTGGTGTCGGTGATGGAGGCGGTGCGGCGCTCCCACTGCACCTCGTCGTAAGGGGAAATGCCGTCGCGGGTAAAGCGGCGAGCAAAGGTCAGGCCGCGATGCAGGTACGTGGCCTGGGAAGGAACCGTTGCACTTTGAAGATGAATTTCGCTCATGGCGTCCTCTCTAAGGAAAAGTCAGTGAAAAGCCCTCTATCGTCCGGCTTGAGTGCAGCCAGGAGGGAAAAACCTCAAATCTCAAACAACTTACGGGAAAAAACCTGGCAATACCAGAGATGCTTTGGCGAGTGTTTCTGCCGCTTTATGCCGCTTACGGGGGGTATCGGCGAACGACAATGCCTACGGGTTCGAGCGCCTCTGGAATTACGAAGGAAAATGCCGGTAGTAAATAAGAGAACTTGGGGCTGCTGGGGGACTTGACGCCGGTCTTTCGTTACAATCCCGTAACAGCCGCAGATGAAAAAATACCGCTGTCTATGGTGCATGTCAACAGCAAACCCCAATATCTAGTGTTTTCTTCACATTTGCCGCATCCAGCTTCTAAATATGCCCAATTTGCCTGTGGAGAATTCACAAAGGCCGCGTTGGCTGCGGGTTTTCGCATTCTCGATGCAGTGAAAACGGTGCAATCCGGGACGAATTGGAGCGCCGGGCTCCTGTCCGGTTGTCGCGCCGGTCACCAGACCGGCGGAGCTGAGCCCCAATTCCTCTCCAAGCCTAGCCCCGGCGGAATACTCGGACAAGGCGCAGGGATGGTGCATATCGATGGGCTAGCTGTGCGAACTGTGGAGAAGAAGGTCATGAACCTCCGTTCAGCCCACTCCCTACATTGAAGCGCCGGAGAAAGCACACTCCGCGCTCGACCTCTGTCCGCAGTTTTCTGATCCCTGCTCTCTGATTTCTGTTCTCTGTTCTCTGTTCTCTGTTCTCTGAAGGCTGATAGGCTGGCTCCATGCAGGATTTAGAAGATTGGAAGGGTGCCCTGGCGCCCGCGCCGGTGACGCTCGAAGGACGCTACGTGACGCTCGAACCCCTCGATGTGGATCGCCACGCTGCAGCTCTCTGGCAAGCCGTCGAGGGCCACGAAGAGCTGTGGGCGTGGCTGGCGAGTGGTCCCTACGCCAGCGCAAGTGCCATGATCGAATCGCTTGAAAAGTGGCGTACGGCCGAGAGTGCCCTGCTCTTTGCAATCATTCCCAGAGAGACCAATTTGGCCGCCGGCTGGGCCAGCTACATGCGCATCAAGCCCTCGCATGGGGTCATCGAAGTGGGCAACGTTCTCTTCTCTCCCTCTCTCCAGCGCACCCGCGAGGCCACCGAGGCGATGTACCTGATGGCGATGCACGTGTTTGAAGATTTGGGCTACCGGCGCTACGAATGGAAGTGCAACGCGCTGAACCGAGCCAGCCGCAGGGCCGCCTCGCGGCTGGGATTCACGTTTGAAGGCATCTT
>JASHVU010000596.1 GCA_030044455.1 Acidobacteriaceae bacterium
TGCTGCCCTCCCTGTTGTTGCGCTTGAATCTCCAATCGCGTGCTTCCCTGCCCGCTTTGCTTGCAGCTTAACGCCCGCTTCCCTGTCCGCTGCTCTGGCCGCTCTCCCGCCCAACTGCCATCCGCTCTCATGCCCGACGGCCCATCTGTTCAACTGCTCATCTACTCAACGGCCCATCTGTTCAACTGCTTATCCACTCACCTGCCCATCTGTTCAACTGCTTATCCACTCACTTGCTTATCTATTTAAACCCTCATCCACTCACCTGCTCATCTACTTAACGGACCATATGTTCAACTGCTCATCCACTTAACCGTTTAAGATGCCCAGGTTCATGCCATCACCGAGATGTATCTTGCCTCCGATCCAGGAAGAATCGCCGGACTCCCGCTGCCGTTCATGTGCGTCGTTTGCGTGGGCGCTTTCGCCGCCGGCGCAGACGAAATTGAGCTCAGCGTCTGCCCATTGGCTTCCCCATCTGCGGCCGATTGCTGTTGGCCCTGGTGCTGCATTCCTTGATTCATTCCCGCGTCGGCTCCCGGGTTTTGCGCCGGCGCCATCGTCAGGTTCTCCACCTGGGTGTGATGTTCGGCAAGGTAGTCATGCAGTCCAGCCATGTGCGCGCCAAGCGCCTGCACAGCCTCTGAAGAACCCGGCACCACCACTGCGCTGATGCCGCCCGCATTCACTCCCGCCCGAACCGATACCCAACCCAGCGCAGGATCTTCAAACCCTGCCTCGGCCTCATGCGCGCCGGCGTGAATCCAGGTGGGCTGCATCGATCCACCTGCGCCGTCGAGCGCGGAGAATGTTTCCCCCGTCAAAGTGCCGGAGGCAGTCTCAGCCGCCACCGCCGGGCGGGAACTCGCAGGCAACGCTGAAACCGTTTCACGAACGACGCCCGCCCCTTCGACAACACTGTTCTCTTGACTGTGAATTCCCTCCACGGCCGCCAGCTTCGGTTGCGAACCGCCGGATTCCATCGCGCCAGCGCTTTGCGCGCCAACTGCAGCGCGCGGACCCGCAAGCTCACGCCGCGCTTCTTCTGCATCAGAAACAGGCAGGAGCGAATTCGCCCCTCCGTGATCGGCGGGAAATGGAGCTGATGCCTTTGCCGGGAATTCGCCGGAAGCGCCCAGTCGAGATGCAGCCGGCTGATTGCTTGAGACCGAGCTCCCAACCGATACCGCGGGTGGTCCCGCGATCGTTTCCGGTGCAGCGTTTGCGGCCACCAGGCCGGTTCGAGAGGTTCGGTCAGCAACAGAATTCTCCGCCTCCGGCGAGCGATCGATGGCATTCTGCACCGATGGCTTCGTTCCTGGCGATGGTATGGCCGCGCCGGAGTTCGAAACCCCCGACCCGGAGTTCCCCAGCGCAATCGCCGAATGGGCGTCGATGTTCGCGTGAAATGAATTTACGGTGGAAACCTGCAATGTGTTGCCCACAGGCCTCCTGACAGGCATTGTCGGCTGAACAGGCTGAGACACCTGGGCAACGATCGCCGTTGCAGCGTCATTAGGGGTTGGCGAACTGTCCGGTAAATGCGATGACTTCGCTGTTGCCGGTCGTTCAGCCACACTCGGTTTCTCGCGGCCGGAATCAGCTCGAACCGATTCTGCGCCCGCATTCGATTCTTCCTGGGAGTTCGGAGCTGGCTCTTGTTCAATCATCACAGCCGCATTCGTTAAAGTCACTGACGCTTGTGCCGGCTGGGTATTCGCCGTCTGCAGTGTCTCCGCCAAAACCTGACTCGAAGCATCAGCGTGCGCCAGGTTCCCGTTCACAAACGATGAAACCACCGTACATTCTGTTAGGGCCGTCTGCGACCCGCCTGAAGCGGGTGTCGCTGAGACTATTTCTTCAGCTGAGCCATCGAAAGCTGCAACCACCTGCTGCCAGCTCGATCGGAAGCTCTGGGGCGCTGTGAGTGAGGTTGATGTTGAACTCCTGTTGACCCCTGGCATTTCACTTCGAACCCCTTCCGCGGTTTCACCCGGCCACATCGCTCCTGTCGTTCCATGCGACCCATTCATCGCAAATCCGCCCAGTCCCCCAAGCGCCTTAACCGATCCGAGTGACCCACCTGTTCCTTGCCCTGGAGCCGGATTGAGACCGATTTCGAAAGCTGCGGCAATTGTCACGCGAGAGACAGGAGCAGAATCCATGCCAAAGAGAATCGAAGGCTGTTAGAAGACTGTCAGGAATCGGGACGGGATGTTCCAAATGCGGAATGAATCGCTTACAACTGTGGGTTTCTTCTCAACTCTAGCCTTATTCGCCCGAGTCCGGCATCCGACCCCGCGCAGATTGCTGGCACTCCCCTCGGCATGGACTCAATTCCGATCCTCATCCAGATTCCGATGATCATTGGAACGTTTCCGGTTCAGGTACCAGTCGTCGAGAGCCTGCTGGCTGCGGCGAAGACCGGATGCTGTTTCGCGCGCCCGCTCGGCTTCTGCCAGCGTCTCTGCCTGCAGCCTGCTGGTTCGCCTGCTCTGGTAATCCTGCCGCAGGCTGGCCACCGTTTCCTCCGCGACTCGAATTCGCAATGCCAGGGCCGCAGCCCGACGGCTGCCGCTGCGAGACTCCTCTAGGCCTGCTATGCGGTCGGCAATCTCCCCGCTCGTTGCGCTCCGAGCTACCAGGCTGCGCCCGGCCCGCTCCCTGTGCTGTGCCGCGCGCCAGGCGTTCTCCAGTTGCGCCAACTCTCGAAGCCCCAGGTCCAATGCCCGCCGGCTTTCGCCCTCTTCCATCTGGCGAAGGCGCACCATGCGCTCGCTCAGGCGCGCCGATCCCGTCGACCCCATCGGCTATAGCTCGCTGGCCAGCACTGCCAGCCGGCCCAGGCAATCGGCAAAACCAATATGCTCGTGCGCATCCTGGATCATGAACTCCCGTATCGCCGCCCGCGCCCGAAGCGCGCGATCAAGTTCCGCGTCGACGCCGGGTTTGTATGCGCCAATGCGAACCAGGTCCTCTGATCGCGAGATGATCGCCGCGAGTTTGCGCACCAGAGCCGACTGCTCGCGATGCTCAGCCCCGGCCACGATCGGCATTAATCTGCTGATCGAGTCCGTCACTGCCACGGGCGGATACCAGCCCTCGGCAGCGAGCGCACGGGAAAGTACAATGTGCCCGTCGAGCAGTGACCGCACCGCATCCACCAGCGGGTCCTGCTGATCGTCACCCTCCATCAACACCGTGTAAAACGCGGTGATCGACCCGGTGCGGAACTGCCCGGCCCGCTCAATCAACCGCGCCAGACGCGCAAAGACCGAGGGCGTATACCCCTTGGCCGTAGGCGGCTCGCCGGCCGCCAATCCAATCTCCCGCGCTGCCATGGCAAAACGCGTCAAAGAGTCCAACACCAGAAGAACGCTCTTGCCCTCGGCGGCAAAGAATTCGGCCACCGTCGTGGCGGCCAGCGCCGCGCGCATCCGCTTTAAGGGCGACTCATCTGAAGTCGACACCACCACCACCGACTTGGCACGCCCCTCTTCACCCAGTGCATCCTCAAGAAACTCTCCCACCTCGCGACCCCGCTCGCCGACCAGACCCACCACCGTCACATCGGCTTCGGTGTTGCGAGTCATCATACCGATCAGGGTGCTCTTTCCCACACCCGATCCCCCGAAGATGCCCACGCGCTGCCCGCGGCCCACCGTCAGCATGGCGTCGATCACACGGATTCCGGTTCCAAGCGGAGTCCGGATCGGGGTGCGCTCGAGGGGCGAATGAGGTGCGCCGTCAAGCGCCATGGCATCGAAGATCGACGGCCACGGGCCCCTGTCGATCGGTCGACCCATGGCATCGAGCACGCGCCCCATCAGTGCACGGCCCACTTCGATCTCGGGCCCTTTGCCCTGAGCTGCGACTTCGTCGCCAAAACGGATCCCATCGATATCTTCAATGGGCATTGACAACACGTTCGTGCCCCGGAACCCAATGACCTCGGCAAGATGATGACCTCCCGTCCGGTCGATGACCTCGCAGCACTCGCCCACCGATGCCATCGGCCCCGTCGACTCGATGGTCTGCCCCACCACTTCCACAACCTTGCCCCGCCAGCGCCAGGGCTGGCCGCGCTCAAGGCGCGAAATGTAACGGCCCAGCAGCGCGGCCATCAGCAGGCCTCTCGCAATGCCGGCAGCTCGTTTCCTGATTCGCCGCGCTCCTCGCCGCCGCCACGATCGAAAAACCCGCGCTCAATCTCGGCCAGCTGCGAACGGATTCCCAGATCGACTGTTCCCAGATTGCTTTCGACCACGCAGTCGCCTAATCGCATTCCTTCCGCAGCCAGCACCTCGGGTTTCCCTTGAAGATTGGGCAGGTGCGCGATTGCCTCGCGCCATAGATCGAGATCGCATTTCGGAACCCTCAGCCGGACTTCGGTCGTGGCCGAGAGCTGACCCAGAGCTACGCGGACCGCGCCGGTTAATAGCAGCGGATCCATCTGCGCCTCGCGGCGAAGGATGCGCGCCGCAACCGCCAGCGCAAGCTTCACTACTTCACTTTCGACGGCGTGAAGATAGCGATCCCGGGCTGCGGTAAAGCTCTCCATCGCACTGGCCAGCCGCTGTTCTTCCTGCCGGCGTGCGTTGATCAGTGCCTCCCGCTCAGCCTCCCGTGCCTCGTCGCCACCGCGTTCCCGTCCGGCATCGAAAGCCTTGCGCACCTCCTCGGCGAGTCGCTTCTCCCAGCCGGGGTGACTGTTGAGATGGGCCCCTGATTCGATCTCATGCGCACGGTCGCCATGAGCTTCCCCGTACCCATTCCACAGCGGCGCAGCCGGGTCCGGCGAGCCGGGTGGATACTCAAAAACCTCGATCCCGGCTACCGTCGCGATCCCCGCTGTTGGCTCCGATTGCAAACTTCGCTCTCCTTGATTCATTCCCGCTGACCCCCGATCCCTGACCTCTGAGCCCTGTTCTTACGCCAGCATCTCGTCGCCGGTTTCGAGTTTCAGAATGACTTTTCCTTCGGCCTCGAGCCGGCGCGCCAGGTTCAGAATCTCCTGCTGGGCCTGCGCCACTTCGCGCGAACGCACCGGGCCCAGAACTTCCATGTCCTCCTTCAACATCTCTACCGCCCGCGAACTCATCGCCTTGAAAATCTGCGCCCGCAGCTCCTCGTTGGCTCCGCGCAGTGCCAGCGCCAGCTGACGCTTGTCGACACCCGACACAATTTCGCGAATCGTAGCTGCGGGAACCGTGATCAGGTCTTCGAACGTGAACATCAGGTTGCGGATGCCGAGGGCAAGTTCCGGCTGGCCCTCCTCAATGGTCTCGAGAATTTTCTTCGACTCCTCGGCGTTGAGCCGGTTCAACAGGTCGGCGACGGCTTTGAAACCCGAGTAGCTCTTGCGCGCCGCGTCGCCCACACTCTCCAGCCGGCGATGCAGGATGTGTGCCACCTTCTGCGCCATCTCCGGCGAGAACTGCCGCATCTCGGCCAGCCGCTGGACGGCGACCACCTTGTGCTCCTCGCTCAGGCTGGCCAGCACCAGCGACGCTTTGCGCGGATCAAGATGGGCCAGCACCAGCGCGATCGTCTGCGGGTGTTCCGAGTCGAGCATCTTGCCCAGTTGCTGCGGGTCGGTGCGCTGCAGCTGCGCCAGGTTGCCCTGCGCAGCCTCCTGGCTGCGTCGCACCAGCATCAGCAGGTCGTCGGCGCGTTGCTTGCCGAAGGTGTCCATCAGCAGGCGGCTGGCGTAGTCCAGCCCCCCATGCACTACGAAGCCCTGGGTCTCGAGCAGCTCCCAAAACTCCTCGATTACATCCGCAGAAAGCTCCGGCGAGACGCCGCGCAGGTCGGCAAGCTCTTCGGTGATCCGCTCTACGTCGTTCTCCGGCAGGGTGCGAAGAATCTCTTTGGCCAGATCCTCTCCCACGGCTACCAGCAGAACCGCGGCCTTGCGGATGCCGGAGAGGTTCTCCGAACTCCTGCGCCGTGCTGTACCGTTGGATGCCGTCGACTCTTCCAAGTTCGAGCGCCTTTCCGATGCCGCTAATCCGAATGAATCCAGCTCTGCAGCAGCCGCGAACTCTGGGTCGGTTCGCGCTTCATCTGGGATGTCACCTGGTTGAATATCTCCTGCGATCGCACGCGTTGGGGATCGAGCTCGACCGGAGTGATCGGCAGTACGCTTGCGGCCGCCTCGCCGGCACCAAGTTCGTGCGGTTTCCCCTTGCCTGCCTCGAACCGAGCCGAAGCCACGCGTTTGAGCGCCGGCCGCACGCCCAACAGGAGAATGACGAATGTGGCCAGCAGCAGCGCCAGGTACTTCACCAGCAGCGGCGAGTTCTCGGCTGCCGACAGAACCTGTTGCGGCAAGGCCGGCGGCGATGCCGTGCGATTCTGGTCGAAGGCCAGATCCTGAACCGTCAGGGCGTCGCCCCGCGTCGGATCGAACCCCACGGCGGCCTGGGCCAGCGCGGTCAGGTTGCGCAGCTCATCGGCTGTGCGCGGCTGCCACAGGGCGGGCTTGCTCTTCGTTGCCGTTTGCATCAGCCGGTCGTTCACTACGATGGCGGCGGTGAGCCGGCGAATCCGGCCCGGATTCTCGACCGTATGTTTCACGGTCTTCGACACGCCGTAGGTGCCGGACTCGGTCTTCGATGTCTGAGGTGGCGTGGCCTGCTTCGGGTAGACCGGCAGGGCCTGGGTGTTGGGAGCATTCGATGCCGTTCCCGGCACCCCGGCGGCCACGGGCTCGCCGCCCGTGTTCTCCTCGGTGCGCTGCATCGAGAGCGTCGCCGTCTGATTGGGATCGTAGATCTCCTGCGTGGTATCGGTCGCGGTCGCATCGTAATCGAGGGTCACCGAGGCGCGCACATTGCCCACACCCGTCACCGGCTCAAGCGTAGCCACCAGCTTGTCTTCGAGTGCCTGCTCCTGACTGAGTTCCATCGCTTCCGCAGTCTTCGGCCCCAGCGGCAATCGGCCCGCAGCGTCCACCAGAACCACATGATCGGGAGTGAGCCCGTCGACGGCCGAGGCCACCAGGTTGCGGATTGCGTCAGCTTCGCCGTCGGCCAGCGAGAGGTGCCGCAACTTGAGCACCACTGAGGCCTTGGCCGGCCGTTCTTCATCGCGAAAGAGCGAATCGTGCGGCAAAACCAGGTGCACTCTCGCCGACTCGATATCGGCGAGCGTGCCCACCGTATGCTCGAGCTCCCCCTCGAGCGCGCGCTGAAAGTTTACTTGCTCGTCAAACTCCGAGCCCACCCAGTTGGGCTTGTCGAAGAGCTCAAAGCCAAGCCTGCCGCTCTTCACCCCGCCTTTGGCCGCGGCCGCCAGTCGCGCCTTGTCGAGCATCGCTGCCGGAACCCGGATTCCAGTTCCATCCGGGGTCATGTCGAAACTGATCTGGGCTGCGGCCAGCACCTGGCCGATCTGCCGCGCATCGTCCGGGTCGAGTCCGCTGTAAAGCGTGCGCCAATCCGGCCGCGCCATCAGCCAGACAACCGCTGCCACCAGCGCCGTAACCAGAACGCCGCCAATCAGCGCGCCCCGGCGCTGCCCCGGCGCCATCCGGGCCCATAAGACCTGCGCCCGCCCCCATCCGCCGGCCACCCGATCCATCCATTGCGGCTGTCCGGGCATTGCCGGCGTGGTCTTTTCGAGTTGTGCTCCCGGTGCCATTCGTTTCGTGCCCGCTCACATTGCCCGCGGCCCCTTAGAACTGCATCCCCATCACCTGCTGATAGGCCTGCACGGCCTTGTTGCGCACGGCCAGCGCCATCTCGAATGTCATCTCCGCTTTCTGAGTTGCGATCATCGCCTGATGCACATCGACGCCGTTCCCGGTCATCAGGCCGGTTACGGCTGCGCGGGCCTGGGACTCGAGTTCCTGCACCTGGCTCACCGCATCGGTGAGCAAATCCGAAAACGGAGCTCCCTGCCCGTTTCCGCCCCCTGCAGAGAGTGCTGGAGTGAGCCCTGGAGAGAGTGGCCCGAGATTTGACCCGCCGGCAGCCGAGGCCGGCCCGGTCAATCCACTCAGAGGGGTGCCGGTAAGCGCGGTGTTGATTGGAGCGATCGACGGTAGCATTGTGCCTCCCTATCCCGGCAGCTTTTCCGGTTACGACTTGGCAATTTCGAGCGCCGACGCGATCATGCCCTTCTCGGCCTGCACGGCGGAACTGTTGAGGCCGTAGGCGCGGGTGGCGCCCATCAGGTCGACCATCTCGGAAATGGGGTTGATATCGGGATACTCAACGTAACCATCCGGACCGGCATCGGGATGCCCCGGATCGTAGCGGCGCAGCGGCGGCGAAGGGTCCTCAACCACTCCGGCGATGTGCACCCCCGGCGCCACGGCAACATTTCCTGTCGATCCCGGTGCCGAAGAAACGAGCCCTGAAGAAACCAGCGCCGAAGAGGCCAGCCCCGATCCCGGCGCAAGCCCCCCCTTCCCGGCTCCCCATGCGGTGCTCATGGAATCGAGAAACCTGGTATCGCCGCTGTCGGCGGCAAACACCACGTGCTGGCGATGATACGGTCCGCCTGTCGCTGTGCGCGTGGTCTCGGCATTGGCCATGTTGGCGGCCACCACCTCGGCGCGAACCCGCTCCGCCTGCATGGCCTCGCCCGATGCGTCCATCATTCCGAAGAGGTTCATCGTTCAAGCTCCTGTTTTGCGAGTCGTGATGCAGCGATCGTGAATCGAACCCGCATCCACTGCCCCAACTCACTTGCCGCTGTCGGAGTGAATGGCGTCCATCACCCGCTGATATTCTTCACGCAGCAACGCCACTCCGGTTTTGAATCTGAGCTGCGCCTCGGCAAGATTCAGGCCCTCGCGATCCATGGAGACGTTGTTGCCGTCAGGCCGCGCAATCAAGCCATCCACATCCTTAACCCGCACCCGTTTCGGCCCACGGCTTCCCTCCACATCGTTGATCGCTTCGCGCATCTCGGCTTCAAAGTCCATCCCCACGGTCTTATAGCCGGGCGTGTCGATGTTGGCCATGTTGGCCGCGGTCAGCTTGACCTCTGCCGTGGCCAGGTCAAGAAACCGCGCTATCTGATCGCTGAGCATGGTTTCAACCTGCATCATCGAACCCTCCTTTGCGCGCGGATTGAAACTTCATCAACCCTCGAATCAAAACTCCTGTTTGAAAGCCCACCCCTAGTTCATCACCCGCCCAAAGTCGATCTCGGCCGCGGTCAGCACCGGCGAGTCCCCGGCCAGAATCACGCCCCGTTCCAGCACGTGCTCCAGTTCGCGCACATTGCCCGGCCAGTCGTGAGCCGCCAGCTTGGCCATCGCGTTCTCATCCACCCGCTTCAAAGGTGACTGGCGCCCCAACTCTTGCATGAAATGGGCCACAAGCAGCGACAGATCCTGAGCATGCTCAGAGAGTGCCGGAGTACGAATGAGAAAAACTGCAAGTCGGTAGTAAAGGTCGGAGCGAAACGCGCCCGCCTGCGCATGTTCGGCCAGCGGCCGGTGCGTAGCCGCGATGATGCGCACATCCACCTTGACTGTCTCGTTGTCGCCCACGCGCTGCAGTTCTCCGCACTCCACAAAACGCAACAGCTTCGATTGCAGCGCCAGCGGCATCTCGCCAATCTCGTCGAGAAACAGCGTGCCGCCGTCTGCCGCTTCAATCCGCCCCATGCGTCCCTGCACCGCGCCGGTAAATGCGCCGCGGGTATGTCCAAAGAGTTCGGCCTCCAGCAGCGACTCGGGAATCGCCGCGCAGTTGATGGCGACAAATGGCTTGCGGGAGCGGGTCGACAGCCGGTGCACGGCCTCGGCCACAATCTCTTTGCCCGAGCCGGTCGGCCCTTCGATCAACACCGGCGTAAGCCGCGGCGCCACCAGCCGCACCCGGCGGCTGACCTCAATCATGCATGCCGCATTGCCAATCAGCTCCGGCAGCCGCTCGACTGCCGGTGGCCGGTTCGAGACGGGCTGTCGCTCGGTGCTTTCAATCGATTCAATGCGGCGCGGCAACAGTTCCAAAGGCGAAGCCTCCTCTGCGGCCGGCGGCCCATTTCGAGAGACCTCGCTTACGCAATGTCCGGCTTTCGCCAGCCCGGGCGCGACCAATGCAGCCGGCGGCGCGGACGGAGGCTCAGCCAGCTCGGGAGCGGTGTTCCAGGCTGCCGTGTCCGTGTCCTGGCTCTGCCGCATCGCATATAGGAGCTCCTGCCGGTAGGGGCTGCGGGGCGCATCCGAATGACCGGTTCCATCGGCGGAGACAATGTCCACGTTGGGAAAGCTGCTGCGAAAATCGGTGATGAACTCAGCCAGATCGAGATCGGGTAGCCAGGAATCGACGATGACCGCTTCGAGGGACGTGGCTTCGGCCTCGGCCCATGCCTCGGCCCCGCCCTCGGCCTCGTGCACCTTCCAGCGCAGGCCAGTGAGCGTATGCGCCAGCCGCTCGCGAAAGCTGCGGTCGGCGCTGGTGACCAGAGCCGTGCGTTGCCGGTTGCGATAGGCGGGAGGAAATGCCGGGGCTGCAAAAGTCTGCATGAATCTGTCTCCTTGAAAACGCAAAAAATATGGAAAGGCCGATCGCTAGTTGGCGAAGGGGAACGGGACCGCTTTGCTTTGCGTTGCGGGCAGCCCAATCGTCGCCGCCAGCTCCGCTTCTGAGGGCACCACGTACCCGCGCCCACGCACGGTGCGAATCAAAAGTCCCGGCGGTGCATCCTTCAGCTTGCGGCGCAGATAGTTGATGTAGACATCCACTATGTTGGTGGTCTGGGCCGGCTCCATGTTCCATACCGAATCCAGCAACTCAACTCGCGAGATGCATTGGCCGCGATTGAGCATCAGCTGCTCCAGCAATGCAAATTCCTTATTGGTGAGCACGATCTGGTCTGCGCCGCGCCTGGCGCTGTGATCCAGCCGGTCAAGCTCCAGATCGCCGGCCCGCAGCTTGAGCTTGGCGTCGCGTTTGCGCCTGAGCAGCGCCCTGCATCGTGCCCTGAGTTCGTGCAGGCTGAACGGCTTGACCATCAAGTCGTCCGCACCCCGGTCGAGGCAGCGCACCCGTGTATCCACCTCCTGGCGGCCGGTCAGCACCAGCACTGGCAAATCGGCGTTCAGTGCCCGCATCTCCGCAAGCGCCGTTTCACCGTCCTTGACCGGCATGTTGAGATCCAGAATTGTAAGATCCGGCAAATCTTCACGGAACGCATCCACGGCCGCACCCCCGTCATAAACCACCCGGGTGCGGTGTCCATCAGCCTCCAGTCCCCTGCTCAGAAACAGGGCCAGTGCCTTGTCGTCTTCGGCAATCAGTAACCTCATGAGCCTACCCTCGTGATCGCGGCCTCACTCGTTCTCTCGCCTGCCGCCTCATCGCTGCCCCTTAGCGGTTGCTAAAAGTGCGCGCAGTTCCACCTTCTCGCCGCGCAAGAAAGAACTCAAGATTAGAAGCAAGAAATAGAGCCGCGTGCAGTGCAGAATTGAATCGGGAAAAATGGAGTGCAATTTAGGGCGGAAAAATGCGGAACCGTGATCACGGTCACGGAAAAATCACTCGAGGATCAAGCACGCATTCAGTTCGCCTGCTCACGCCGCATGGCTTCGCCTCATTTAACGCGTCGCGGATCCTTGTTCACGGCCGCTCCCTATACTGGCCGGCCCATCTTTATGGGCTCGAGTCTTCTCCTCGTACATCGCCGCGTCAGCCCGTGCTACCAGGTCATTCAACAGTTCGTCCGGTTTGTGCTCCGCCAGACCGATCGCCGCATCCACTCGCAGTTTGACCGTGCCCGAAGGCGCGTGCAACTCATAGTTCCCGCACACCCATCGGCGCACCCGTTCGACCTGTTGCTCGGCATCTTTAAGCGATCCCTCGAAGACAATCATGAACTCATCTCCGCCCCATCGGCCGATGGCATCGGTCGAACGGCATGCGGACTTAAGTTCCCCTGCAAATTGCTTGAGCAGTTCGTCGCCGGTCACATGCCCATAATGGTCGTTCACGGCCTTAAATCCGTTTAAATCCGCAATCGCCGCACAAAAGCCCGCACCCGCCGCAATCCGGTCTTCAATCAGCGTCTCAACGCACAGCCTGCTGCGCAGTCCGGTAAGTCCATCGCGGAAGGCAATCTTCTCAGCCTCCTCAAGCTTCACCTGGTAAGCAGATACTTCAGTTTTGAGTTCGTCGATCGCGGCCTTCCCTTCCTCATTCATCCGGTCGATTGAGCTCTTCAGCTCTACCGCGCTTCTCTCAATCGAGGCACGAATCTCAGTCAGATCTTCAAGACTGACGATCTCCTTTAGCCGGGTCGTAACGTTCTCAATCTGTCCTGCGCAGCGCTGATCTCTGGCTCCCAACGACTCGGCAGTTCGCGCCATCACCAGAAGCAGCTCCTTCACTTCCCGTGCCTTACCCTGATAATGCTTGGCAGATCTCCGCCCCCACGCACCAAGCTCCTCTTTCACGGAAGCTTCTGTCGTGCCCAGTGCTCTAGCGCCCATCGAGACCGCCAGCCCTGCCTTCAGATTGGCAAGATGGTCCTTGAGGCCGCCGCCCAGTCCCGGACATGCGTCGAGGCTGCAGTTGCCCATTTCCACCAGCGCCGAGCCATAAGCCGAGAGAGCAGCTCGCACTCGCTCATTCTCCTTGGGTTCAAGCTCGGAATCTTGTTGCCAACGGTCAGAATCCAGATACTTCTTGATCGAAATCATCGGTCATCCAAGCTCCTCCGGGAACGCACCCGCACGAGCACGCCTCACCCTGTTTCCATCGGCAGAAATAGGGTTCCCGTTCAGCCGGCTGAAAAAAACAAAGACGCCTGGTAACGTTCCCTCCGTTTTTTATTTCGCTCGAAACCATCTCCATTGAATGACTTGGAGTTTCCAAACCGCCTCGCCATCCCAGCGCATATCATGAGACTGCCAAAAAGGTTACTGAAGTTTACCCGAAGGATTCCTGAAGCATTAAAAAACGCTATGGATACTCGGTGCGCCTCGCCGATTCTAAATACAGAAGTAATCTGCATCAGGAGTGGGACGGGTGGATTGGAGTAAACTGCCAGATCTTGCGGCCGTGGCACTGTTGACTTGTGCCTTTGCCTCGGTCGCTCATCGCGGGCGCAGTGCGGCGTCAGGCCTCTGGCTCACTGGATGGCTGCTCATTGATCTGCATTTCGCGGCCTCCCTTCTCCTGACCCAAAATGCATTCATGCAGAATCTGCTGCTCCTGG
>JASHVU010000597.1 GCA_030044455.1 Acidobacteriaceae bacterium
TCGACAGGGATCTCCCCTGTTTCAAAGCCTCAAGTAGTATATCCCAAGTTGAATTGCGGGCCAAACGCCAGGAGCAGCCAGTACCCGGAATCCAATAGCCGGTAGAGGGCGGCGAAACGCGGCAGTGAACACAGAGGAGCAACCGGATCGTGCCCGTTCGTTCAGCCATGCAGCAAATTCCTACTGGCTACCGGCTATTGGCTGTCTTTACGCCCGGCCTGCAAACTCCCGCGTCTCGGTATTCACCTTGATCTTGTCACCCTCTTTTACAAAGAACGGCACCTTGATCTCGAGGCCTGTCTCGAGCTTGGCGGGCTTTTGGACGTTACCTGCAGCCGTATCGCCGCGCGTGGCCGGCTCGGTGTAGCGCACTTCGAGCTCCACCTGCTGGGGCAGAGTGATGCCGATGGGGTTGCCGTTGAATTTATCAAGCTGGATCATCGCGCCCTCCACGAGGTAGTCGAGGGCGTCTCCGAGCTTGTCGGCCGAGAGCTGGATGGTGTCAAACGTCGTCTGGTCGAGGAAGTACGAGCCGTCGCCGTCGGAATAGAGATACGACGCCTCGACCGTATCAAGGTCGGGCTCCTTGAACTTCTCTCCGGCTTTGAAGGTTTTGTCGAAAACTGCGCGGGTAAGCAGATTGCGCATCTTGAGCCGGACGAGGGTCTGGCCGCCGCGGGCGGTGGGGGTGGAAACTTCAACGTCGATGCAGTAGTAGGGAGTGCCTTCGAACTCAAAGAACATCTTGCGCTTAATGTCGATGGCATCGATCAATGCGGGCATGGAATAAGAATAGCGGAGCTGGCGGGGCCGGCGGATTTGGTGGCGCGAGGCCGAGCCAGTCAGCCAGTCCGCAAATTGGCGAGACGCTTGATTGGGCGTTCAAGTTTTGCATTGTGATACTCACGATTTCAATTGAAGGCTGATTCAGTCGTTTCTTTCAATAAGACTAAATCAGTTGTATATTCACGGGCACGTTTAAATGATTTCGCCCAAAGCCAAGATCCTGAGGGGTTTTTGTTCGGTGGTGATGTGAATCACAGACCAGAACCGGACTGATTTTGTCCTATATTGACAGGCTCACTTTTGGTTCAGAAACCTGGCCCCCAGGGTTCGGAACGAGGATTTGGAGCCGGAGGTAGTAGGTTGAAAGGCCGAATTCTTAGCGCACTTTTTCTCCTTTGTACATCTTTGCCTCATGTCGTTGCGCAGGCGCCTGCAGCATTCATCATCAGCGGCACGGTTCACGATGCAACCGGTTCGATGATTCCAGGCGCAGACGTTACAGTCGTGCCAGTCACTGCGAATCAGGCGTCAACCGGCTCCGCCACAGCCCTCGGTTCCGTCAGCCGGGCCGTTGTCACCGGTGCGCAGGGCAATTTCCAGGTGGGCATTTCGGAAGCCGGCACGTATTCGGTTCAGGTCGACTCGCCCGGTTTTGCAGTTTATTCGGCTCTGGCCACGGTCACTACCGATTCGCCCTCATCGACGCTGAGCATCGAGCTCAAGATCAACGCGACCGCCGAGACGGCTGAAGTGACGGCCAACCAGCTCACCGCCGAAACCACCAGCACCCAACTCGGGGAAACCATTGAGACCAAGAAGATTGAGAGTGCTCCGCTGAATGGGCGCAATTTTACCGATCTGATGGCAGTTCAGCCGGGCATTGTTCCGGCCAACACTTCGCAACCGGGCGCGGTGATCATGACGGGCGTGGCCACGACCCCGCCTTCGGGCGATGCCAACCCCGGCAACCTGTCGATCAGCGGCCAGCGCGAAGCGTCGAATGGATTCAGAGTGAACGGCGCCGATGTTGAAGAAGACGTGAACATGGGCACGTCGATCGATCCCAACCTCGACTCCATTGACAGCATCCGCGTGCTAACTTCGAACTTCGATGCGGAATATGGCAACTCGTCAGGCGGACAGGTGCTGGTGACGACCAAGACGGGTGGCGACAAAATTCACGGCAGCGTTTTTGAGTTTTTGCGCAATACCGATTTCGATGCGCGCAACTATTTCTCGGCAGACCGCGCAGCCTATCGCCAGAATCAGTACGGCGCCGCCGTGGGCGGTCCTACTCTCTGGAAGAGTTTTCACTGGTTTGGGGACTACCAGGGAACGCGGCTGACTGAAGGGCTGGACACCGGCGACATTGCCGTGCCTTCCCTCGCAGAACGGGGCGGAGATTTCAGCCAGATCCCGCTCACGGGCAGCGTGAACGGTTATTACTGGGCCGCGGAGCTGAGCGCGAGGCTTGGGCAAACGGTGACGGCCGGCGAGCCTTATTCGCAGGTGTTTCCGGCTGGGCAGATTCCGCAATCGACATGGTCGGCGCCGGCGCAGTATCTGCTCCAGTACATTCCCAAACCCAATGCGGGAACAGGCGAGTTTGAAACCGCCGATCCAGCCGAGACATTGTCTGACAACAAGGGCGGGATGCGCGCTGACTGGACGCTGGGCAAGGGCACACTTTCGGCTTACTACTTTTTCGACCAGTACTGGCTGGACAGCCCTTATCCAACGGGCACTGGTGGCGCCAGTGTTCCGGGATTTGATGCTACCTCGAATGGCCGCGCGCAGCTGGTCAATCTTGAGCACACCATGACGATTGGCAGCAACTCGCTGAATGACGCGCACCTGAGCTACATGCGTAACGCCAATTCCGTTGGTCAGCCGCGCGGGGGTGTGGGCTCGTCAATTGCCGATCAGGGATTCACCAACATTGTCCCGCTCAAGCCCTCGACCGAGGGCATTGTCAATGTCGCATTTAACGACTTCATCTTCGGAGTGGACACCACCGCGCTGGTTCAGGCCGAGAATATCTACGAGACCAGCGACGCGTTCTCGCGCATTGTGGGCAAGCATGGGCTGAAGTTTGGGGGCGAGATTCATTCGAGCCAGATCGACACGCACCCCGACGTGGTATTTAACGGCAGCTTTGGGTTTAACGGATCGGAAACGGGCGTGGACTTTGCGGACTTTCTGCTCGGCGTTACCTCGAGCTACACGCAGGGGCAGGCGGAAAGCTTTTACAATCGCAACCTTTATATGGCGGCCTTTGCGCAGGACAGCTGGAAGGTCGTCCCGACCCTTACTCTCAACTATGGCATACGCTGGGATAGAATTCGGCCGTGGCTGGAGAAGTACAACCAGTTGCAGACGCTGGTTAAGGGCGAGGAGTCGCAGGTGTTTCCAGATGCGCCGCTGGGCTTGGCTTTCCCTGGCGATCCCGGTGTGCCGCGTTCACTTGCGCCGCCGCGCAACAACATTTCGCCGCGTGTGGGCATTGCGTACAGCCCTGCATCGGGTCCTGCGGACGGCGGCTTCCTGGAGAAGCTCATTGGCCCGGCTGGAACTACGAGCATTCGCATTGGGTACGGGATGTATTACACGGCGTATGAGGGATTGTCGGCCGGCATCATGAGCGCGAACCCGCCCTATGGGTATACGTACACCAGCGCTGCTCCGCCATTGTTTGATTCGCCATTCACCGTTGCCGCGACGGGTGCCGATGCGGGCCAACGCTTTCCGCTGCAGCATGTGGCTTATGGGGCCAGCGCGGCGCGCCCTAATGCATCAGTGAACTGGAGCCAGTTTGAACCGCTGGTCGGCATCCCCGCGGTTGACCCAAACAACGTTACTCCTTATGCGCAGCACTGGATGGCCAGCATTGAGCGCAGCTTCGGTTCGAGGACGCTTGCAACCATCAGCTATGTTGGGACCTCGTCGCATCATCTGCTGGTGCTGGAAGAGGCGAACGCTGCCAACCCCGGGCTCTGCATTAGCCTGGGATCGGCTTGCGGGCCATTTAACGAGCAGGCCGCGCGCACTATCTTCGGACCGCAGTTCGGCAGCGTGGAGCTGCAGCGCACCATCGCCAACGCCAACTACAACGCGCTTGAAGCGACGCTTAACCATCGCACTCATGGGCTTGAGGTGCTGGCCAGCTACACGTATTCAAAGTCGATTGATGAATCGGCAGGACTGCCGGAGCCGGTGAATCCAGTTGATCCATCGCTGAGCCGCGGGCTTTCGTCGTTCGACCTGCGCCACAACCTTGTGGCGAGTTTCGATTACACGGTGCCCAGCTTCAAGACCAACGGCTGGAGGCGCAAGGCATTCGCAGACTGGAATGTTGCGGGAATCGCGCGGTTGACTACCGGGTTGCCGGTGACGCTGATGAACAACAACGACACTTCGCTGCTGGGCACCATTCCGAATGGCATCAACAATAATGGTGTCGACACGCCGGAATGGACTGGCGAAGGGCTGCACTTGAACACCGATCCTCGCAAAGGCGCGCCGGTGTTCGGTGCGTCGGCGTTTGCGCTGCCGGCGTTGGGGACGATGGGCGATGCTCGACGCAGATTCTTCTCGGGGCCGGGGCTTGAGAATCTCGATGCGACGGTCTCACGTGAATTTCACATGGGCGAAGGCCGCGCTTTGGAACTGCGATCCGAGGGCTTCAACGTGTTCAACCACGCGCAGTTCTTCGGGGCTTCGTCGGTGGAGGGGAACATCTCGAGCGGGACTTTTGGCAATGCGGTGAGCGCGATGCCGCCGAGGCTGATGCAGATGGCGGCGAAGGTGAGGTTTTAGCGGAGTTGGCGGAGTTCGACCTCACCCCGCTCAAGCAGAGTTTGAACGGGGCATCCCGGGCCAACGCCATTTGCACGGCTCGGCAAAGCGATTTATCGTTATCTCGCTTGAAGATCAGCGAGGAAATCGCCATGCAAACAAGACACTTTGCCGTAGCTTCTGCCGCTCTGTTGATTTCTGCTGCCGCCGTTACCGTATTTGCGCAGACTGCGCCGACGCGGCCTAAGATCACGGGCATTTCGCATCTGGCCGTCTACACATCCGATGCTGCCGCCACTGACCACTACTATGCGGGCATTCTGGGCGCAGCCAAAATGGCCGATCCGGAGAATCCGCAGGGCGTGAAGTACGCGTTCAGCCCGACGCAGTATATTGAGGTGCTGCCGCTGCCGGCCAATGCGGGGATCAACCGGGTGGATCACACGGCGTGGAACACGACCGATGCCGAGGCGTTGCGCAAGTATCTGGCTTACCGCGACTGGAAGGTTCCGCCGGAGGTGCGGAAGGGCGCGGATGGCAGCCGCTGGTTCACGGTGAAGGATTCCGAGGGGAACAAGGTGGAGTTTGTGCAGTTGCCTGACCCGGTGAAGCGCGTGGTTGCGCCGCAGGTAGTCGGACGGCAGATGATTCACTTCGGGTTCATCGTGCATGACCGCGCGGC
>JASHVU010000598.1 GCA_030044455.1 Acidobacteriaceae bacterium
TTTGCCGTCGATCCCAACCTGGTGGCCAAGGCGCGTGCCGACCTGGCGACGACCAAGTCGGACTTGCCGCTGGTGATGAACGAATACGTGGCCGCGTACATCAATTTCTTTGCCTATACGCAGAAGGGGCACAACACGCTGCTGCATTCATTTGAGCGCGCGGGCCGATACAAGGCCATGATCCAGCGGGTGCTGGCCGAGGAGGGCGTGCCGCAGGACCTGATCTACCTTGCCGTGGCCGAATCGGGGTTCCAGCCGCGGGCGATGAACCCGCGTTCGCGGGCCGGCGGCATGTGGCAGTTCATGCCCCGCGGCAATTACGGGCTGGAACGGAATCGGTACGTGGATGAGCGCTTCGATCCTGAGAAGTCGACGCGCGCCTATGCCCGGTACATGAAATACATTTACGACCAGCTGGGCGATTGGTATCTGGCCATGGCGGCCTACGACCATGGAGCCGGCAACATTCAGCGCGAGGTCGAGAAGACAGGCTACGCGGACTTCTGGGAGCTCTACAAGCGCCACGAGCTGCCGGCCGAAACGGCCAATTACGTGCCTGAAATCCTGGCCGCCATCATCATCGCCAACCACCCCACGCAATATGGCTTTGACGAGGTGACGCTCGATCCGCCGGTGCTGACTGATACGGTCACGGTGAATTACTCGATCGATCTGCGCCTGGTATCGGACCTGGTGGGCGCGCCGGTGGATGAGATTGAAGCGCTGAATCCAAGCCTGCTGCGGATGGTGACTCCGCCTGACGCCTCCTTCGACCTGCACCTGCCGGCCGGAACTGCAGAACTGTTCAACCAGCGGGTGGATCTGATCCCCGAGGCGCATCGCAATTCGTGGCGATACCATGCCGTAGTGGCCGGGGATACCGTCGCCTCGGTGGCGAATGAGTATCGGGTGCGACCGGCGGAACTGGCCAGCGCAAACCAGCTTGCTGAGGCAGACAGCCTGGAGGGTAAGGACGCCCTGATTGTGCCGGTGGCTGCGGAGCTGGCGCCCTCCACCCGGTTAGCCTGGTACACCGCCCGTCGGGGCGATACGCTGGTGACCATTGCCGACCGCTTTGGTGTTTCGCTGGCGCAACTGCGGCGCTGGAACAGCCTGGCCGGCACAAAGGTCGAGCCGGGGCGCAGGCTGCATGTGGCCGAGCCCGTGGTGCAGGCGCATCGACCTTCAAAGCGGCGCCATGCCGGCGCAGCGGGCGCCAGGACCGGTGCAACTGGGACACTGAAGAGCACCGGCGCTCGACAAAAGGCGACGAATGAAAAGACCGCGGGCGCCCCAGCAGCGAAGAGCAAGCATGAAAAAACCGCCTCAGGCGCCGCGCACAAGCGCACACAGACCGCATCGAAGTCATCGCAATAATAGAAAAATCGCGAGCCGGCAAAGTACACTCTTGTGTTTTGCTTTTGTTAAGTGCAAGATGGTTCATACTTCCGCACGCAGAATTTTTTTGTTCGGCTATGCGGACAAACAAATGAAGATGGCAGCGGCACGCCGCTGGAGGCAATCGGATGGATGACGTGTACAAGATGTACGCAATGAGTGCCGGCGAACCAACCGGGGAACCGGCTGAAGTTGACCCCGATCGGGGTGACGTGGACGAGGAAGACGAAGTCGAAGTGTTGGCAGTGGTCACTTCGTCGGACGACGATGAGCCAGTAGCGGAGGCGCCAGCTCCGGCACCGCCCAAGCCCCCCGCCAGGAAGGCTGCAAAGAAAGCTCCAGCCAAAAAGGCCGCAGCGAAGAAGGCTCCGGCTAAGAAGGCTCCCGCTAAGAAGGCGGCGAAAAAAGCTGCGAAGAAGGCAGCCAAAAAGGCACCGGCTAAGAAGGCTGCGAAGAAGGCTCCTGCAAAAAAAGCCGGGAAAAAGGCAACCAAGGCTGCCAAGAAAGCCGTAAAGAAGGCTGTCAAGAAGGCCGGGAAAAAGGCTGGAAAGAAAGCCAAGAAGGGCGGCAGGAAGAGCAAGAAGAAGTAGCATCGAACCGCGCCGCTGAAGCCCTCACCGCCAAGGTGATTGGGCAGTGGCGGAGGGTTGAAGGGAACGGCGTTCCGCCCACCGGAGCGCCGTTTTTGCGTGGTGCGAACAAGAATGACGGGGCGTCCGAGCCAAGCCTTTACAGGGCATCGGACCCCCTCGTGATTCATTTGCGCTGGCCGCGCATCAGATTGCCATGACCGTTCCGCTTTTTTCTCCCTTCAAACTTCGCTCGGTGGAGTTCGCCAATCGCATTGGCGTCTCGCCCATGTGCCAGTACTCGAGCGTGGATGGGTTTGCCCACGACTGGCACCTGGTTCACCTGGGCAGCCGCGCCCAGGGTGGCGCGGGGCTGGTGGTGCTTGAGGCCGCGGCCGTTACTCCGCAGGGCCGCATTTCGCCCGACGATTTGGGAGTGTGGAAGGACGACCACATTGCCAACCTGAGCCGCATTGCCGAATTTGTGCACAGCCAGGGAGCGCGGGCAGGCATGCAACTGGCGCACGCGGGACGTAAGGCAAGCACTTCCT
>JASHVU010000599.1 GCA_030044455.1 Acidobacteriaceae bacterium
CCGGGGCCCCCAGCAAAGGATTTGTATTTGCTGGCGTGGAACGACAAGGAGTCCACGACCACTTTCAATCCTCTTGAGAACACGCTTACTCAGGAATTGCTCTAAGAATCTGTTGAAAACCTCTTGGCCCGAACACAAAACGTGTCAAGGTGTCACTGCACAGAACGCGGAAACGCTCGCCGGGACAGCGTCTTGTATCAGGGCGCGAGTTTACTCGCACCGAAAACGCACTAAAACAAGCGGGGACTTTAGCCCCTGCCGTATGCCTTCATGAGTTTTTCAACGGCCTCTAAGTCGGTTACTCGTTTGATCGACCAGATGCGCGATCAAGTTGTTACACGTTCAGGCAGGCTCTAAATCTTGCCTTCCGACTTGCCCGCATTTGCTTGCCGATCCCTACTCAAGCAAACAAGAAAGTAAACTGGGACTCCGAGAACCACAATTCCGAATCCGGGCCAGGTGGTGGTTGGGCGGTAGAGCAATAAGACAATCAGAATGGTGGAAGCACCCAGAATGTAAAGAGCCGGAACAAACGGATAGCCCCATGTTTTGTAGGGTCGTTCCGCATCAGGCCGCGTCTTGCGCAAACGGATGACCCCGGCGATGGTAAGGATATAAAACATCAGCGCCGCGGAAATTACGTAATCAAGCAGGTTGCTGTAGAGATTGCCATACTGGCCGGTAGCCGGGTTGTAAGTGCGGGGAAGCACCAGCAGCACCGACCAGCATCCCTGAATCAGCAGCGCCCATCCAGGCACGCCCGCTGAGTTCAATCTTCGAGAAATGCGAAGAAACAGTCCATCGTTGGCCATGGCATATGAGGCTCTGGCGCCTGCGAGGGTGAGTGCGTTAACGGTTCCAAAGGTGGATATCATGATGGCCGCGGCCATCATGCCGGCTCCGAAACGCGGATACACTACGCGCAGCACAGCGGTGGCCACGCGGTCGTCCGCGACGTGCTGCATCGCTGGCAGGGGCAGCGTGCATAGGTAAGCGACATTGGCGAGCAGGTAAAGAAGAATTACGGAAGAAGCGCCGATGACGAGCGCGAGCGGCAGGTTGCGGTGAGGATTTCTCACCTCTGCCGCAACAAAAGTAATGTCGTGCCAGGAATCGGCCGAAAACAGCGAGCCGGTTTGCGAAATGCAAATCGCGACGAACAGGCCTGCGGCGGTTGTCGCGGCCAAGCCGGCCGCCATCGAAATCGACGGCTGCGTGACCCACGCATGTTCAAAATTGGCGTGGATCGCCGCCGAGTTGGCGCCGACTGTCATGCCCAATACGATGACAGCCAGCAGCGCTCCCGTTTTGGCGATGGTAAAGATGTTCTGTACGATCTTGCCGTACTGGAGCCCGCAGGAGTTCGCGAGCGTAAGCAACGCGATTACTGCAATCGCCAGAACCTGAGCGGTTGAAAGTGACCACGCATAGTGACTCGAGATGTGAATAGGTGCAACCAGGTAATGGGACTCTGAGATTGACGGAAGCAGCACGCCGGTGAAACGCGCGAAGGCAATGGCCACGGCCGCAATGGTGCCGGTTTGAATCACTGTCAACAAGGTCCAGCCATAAAGAAAGCCCCAAAGCGGAGAGAAAGCCTCGCGCAGGTAGATATACATTCCGCCCGCTTGCGGCATCATGGCGGCCAGCTCCCCGTATGCCAGTGCGCCGCTGATGGTAAGCACGCCGGTGAGCGCCCATGCAATCAGCAGCCAGCCTGCGCTGCCAATCTGGCGCGACATCTCGGCGGAGACAATGAAGATGCCTGACCCGATCATGACGCCGACAACAATCATCACCGAATCGAAGAGTCCAAGGCCGCGATGAAAGGCCGGCGCGTCTTTTTGAATGTCGTGTACCTTCATTCGTTCAGTCCTTGATTGGTTCGCGATGGCTGTTCGCTTTTAACGGATGTTAGAACTTATCGAGCGGCCTGCGCCGATGGCTGCCCGGCCGAATTTGACAATCCAGATTGCACTTCCGGTTCCGGGTGGACAAAATGCTATTGTATCCATTCGCAAATACCTCGGGATGCGCCGAATTCTCTTCCTGGTCTTGTGGCTGCCTTTGGCGAAGATTGAGGTCCAAGCGGCGGGAAAGTAACTCTCGAGGACGCAGTTGACGGCGAATGCGACCAGCATATTCCTGTCTGCGTGCCAACAGAGTTCCGGGAATACTCCAGGTCACAAGCGATCTCCGCGCGGTTCCGCACTGATCGTTTCGCATTCTGATATCGCATGGATGCCACCGGTTGCCCTCCGGGCCAGAAGACCAGTTACGGCGAAGTCGCCGCGCAAACTCAGCAACACCTGTTTGCATTGCCTGAGACTGGCTGGCGGCGTTCTCTGTTGGACGCGGTACGCCGTCTGCCCCATTGGTAACCCGCATGGGCGTGAAAGGGGCGTCAAAGGTACCTGAACAACCGGGTGAGTAGTGCCACCATGGTTGCAGCAACATGGACGATCCGGGGATTCTGCATCTCATTGAATTCAACTAGCATAAATTCGAAATCAAACAGAGCCGTTTCGAAGCTGAGAATCGGACGCATACGCTCGCCTTGTGTCCCTGAGTTCTGAAATTGCGACCAAGGCTGGTAAAGATGCAGGAATCCCGATTTCCCAGGCTGTACAAGTTTCTTCGCTATGCATCCGCGACGATCGGCTGGCTTCTCTATGTCTACGAGTGGGTGCACGTCTCGTGGCAGACGCCCAGCCGCGAGCCTGTCGCCTTCGTCTTCCTGTTTATCTTCACTGTTGTGCTGATGCACTTAAGCATCGTGTGGTGGATCGATCACAACAAGCGGCGGGCCTTGGCGGGAAAGCGTGGACTCTGCACGCGCTATATCGTTCCCGCCATTTCTCAGGATTATCTGGGCAGGCAGCTGGTGCTGGATGAAGATTGTGGGGACAGCCAGGAGATTCTTGTGCATATCGACGGCGGGATCAAGTTCTATTTTCCCGCAATGGTGCCTGAGGTGGTGATGGAAATCCCCGCAATGGTGCCTGAACTGGTAATGGAGTAGCGCTGGGTCATGCATGAAGAGGCACTCCAATTGTGGCCAATTCTGAGAGCAATCGATCATTCGTTTCTTTACTACTTGGCATTGCACTTTTACGGCATCTATCCAATCGCGATGAGCTGGCTTTGGATCTCGCTTTCGCTGTTTTTCCGGCGCGGGCAAGAGAATGCTCCTCTTGAGATGGGGGGACCGTTTCCGTTGGTTTCAGTCGTGGTTCCATGTTTTGCTGAAGAGGCGACACTTAATGACACCGTGAATGCGCTTCTGGCGCTCGATTATCCGTCCTTTGAAGTGATCATCGTCAACGACCACTCGCCGGACCAAACGGCGCATGTGGCGCGCGGCTATCTCAGCGATTGCCGGGTGCGGCTGATCAACAAGACCGTAAATGAAGGCAAGGCGATGGCGCTGAACGACGCGCTGCCGTTTTGCCGCGGCGAGATCCTGCTGATTATCGACGGCGACATCATTGTGACGCCCCAAGTGCTGAAGAATATGGTCCCGCACTTCCTGGGTACGCGAGTTGCCGCTGTGACAGGCAATCCGCGGGTGCGAAACAGAAGGACCCTGCTGCAGCATCTCCAGGCGATTGAGTTTTCGTCGATTGTCTCAATGCAGAGGCGTGCCCAGCGCGTTCTCGGTCGCATCCTCACCGTTTCAGGCGCGGTGCTGGCAGTACGGCGCACCGCACTGCTTGAAATTGGGGGATTCAGCTCGGAAATGGCCACCGAAGATATGGATATGACCTGGCGCCTGCAGATGAGGCACTGGGATATCCGCTACGAGCCGCGAGCCGTGGTCTGGATGCAGGTGCCGTTGAATATTCGCGAACTGTGGAAGCAGCGGCGCCGTTGGTCGCGCGGACTGGCGCAAGCGATAAAGCGCCACTGCGAAATTCCGTTGCGCTGGAAGATGCGACGGATGTGGCCGATTTATTACGAATCGTGCGCTTCGATCTTGTGGTCGTTTGTGTTTGTATTGATGACCTTGTTCTGGATCTTATGCAAGTCTGTCGGGTACGACCCGCGGGGCGCGTCGCCGTTCCCCAATTTCTGGGGAATGATGATCGCCACCACGTGCATCGCGCAACTCATGATAGGGGCATGGGTCGACCAGAAATATGACCCCGACATCATGTGGTCGACGCCGGATGCAGTGTTTTATCCCATCATCTACTGGATGATGATGGCCATCATCACATTTGTGTATACAATTCCAGCGCTTGTTCGCAAACCTCCCCAGGTCCAAACGTGGCGCATCAGGCGGGATGCGGCATGAGGCTGAACGAAATAAATGGAGTGCGCGGGTGTGCGGTTGCGGTGTTGCTGATTTGGAGCGCGGGAATACTGTGGGCACAGAACAGCCCGGCGCCGCGCGAGGATCGCGAAGCCGCGGTAGTGCAGGCGCGCGGCGGGGACCCGAAAGATGCCCTGTCAACGCTGCGCGCGTTGCTGGCAAAGTATCCCGATGATGTGCGGCTGCTGGCCGACACGGAGATCGTGGCTAACTGGGCCGGAGACGATGCGTATGTGCTGGAGTTGTACGCGCGTGCGGAGACTCCGAGGAATGACGCGGGATTGACGGAAGCAGTGGCGCGGTCGGCACGTAATCTGCATCAATACGGCATGGCGCTCAATCTCTTTCGCAGTGCGGCCGGATTGGCCCCCGATCGCTGGCAGCCGGTGCTGGGGCAGGCGATGGTGCTTACGGACGAGGGACATTATCGCGAAGCGGCGGTGCGGATGCAGCCGTTGCTGCGCGATCACCTGGACGAGGCGGATGTGGAATCGGGCGAAGCGTACCTATGCTCGCGCCAGGGCGATTACCCCTGCGTGATCGATATGGACCAGCGGTTGATGGCGCACCGGCCGCAGGAAAGCGCGGCGATCCAATGCGACATGGCAACGGCGCTGGCACATGTGGGCGGCGCAACGCTGGCCGAGCAGACCTGTCGGCACGCGGAGACGCCAAACGAAAGGTTTCTGCTTGAAGCGAAAGGCGCCGAGCGGGTGCGCTGGATTGAGGCGTCTGCCGGAACATGGACGCAGAAGCGCGCAGAAGGGGAAGAGGCGCTGAAGCTTCTGAACCGCGTGATTGAGGATTCGGCGGTCCACGACGACATTTGGAGGGCGGCTGAGTTTGACCGGCTGCTTGCGCTTTACGATCTGCGCCGAATGCGCGAAGTAATTGGCGAATACGATCAGTTGCTCGCGCAAAAGATCGAGACGCCCGCCTATGCACTGGCCCCAGTGGCGGGCGCGTATCTGGCGCTGCGTCATCCGCACCATGCCGAGGCGCTGTATCGGCTGTTGGCGAGCCGCACGCCCGGAAACGGCGGAGTGTGGGGCGGTCTTGCCTATGCGCAGTTGGAAAGCGAGCACATCCGTGCGTCGTTTCAAACAGTGGATCAGGCGTACCGGCACGCGCCAGCTCAGTTGCGGGCGCAGGGGCTGGCGGGCAGGCCATTCAACGAAGAGCATGTGAACCTCGGAGTGCAGGTGGGCGAGATGCGGGGCAATGCCGACATGCCGGCGCAGGAATATACACGGCTCATGCCGATGCTGGCGGCCGCTCCGGCGAATCAGGGCCTGAACCGCGCCTTGGCCATGAACTACCTGGCCCGCGGATGGCCGAAGATGGCTATGCTACAGGAGCGGATCGCCGACAGCAACGCGCAGCCGGACTCGTTGCCGGTGCTGGAGGACGCTGAGGTGCTGGATGCAACTGGGCGGCGCGACCAGGCGGACGCCATTTTGCCAGCGTTACTGTTGCGCGACGGCAACAGCCCGCCCATCGACCGCTATATAACCGATCGCGCCATTGAGCGCGGCTGGCAGGTCGACGCGGAGACGGGCTACGAGCGATCGAGCGGGAAGTTCATCGGCACCACCGAGCATTCCGATGGACATTTGTACAGCCCGCTCATGGACAATCGCTGGCGCGCGTTTGTGCACGCGCTGGGCGACACAGGGAACTTTATTCAAGGCTCGGCGTATCGCTCGCGCAGCGCTGTTGGAGTGAGCTACGACTACCAGCGCGAATCGGTGTGGGTTGAAGCAGGCGG
>JASHVU010000600.1 GCA_030044455.1 Acidobacteriaceae bacterium
GGCGGACCAGGCAATACAAAGCACCACGCTGTCGACCTGCGAGGAGAACGAGTATACGAACTCAGTGGACTCTGTGGATGCGCATCGCACTCCGTTGCTGGCGCAAGGCAGTAACTACCAACTTTTGCAGCTGGAGCCCTCGGCCAATATACAGGGTGTGACCAACCTGTTCACTTTCGCTGAAATGCAGTCTGCGCTTGCGGGCTTGCAGAGCGGACTGTATGACCTGCCGTATGAGGACCTGAATCCCAGCGGGCTCACGGCGGGTCAGGCTTATCGCAGGTTGATCGAGGAGAAGCGGGTGTATTACCGTCCCGACGACATGGGCGCGGCGGCGGGAAATGCGAGAGCGTTGCTGCCTCTGGGACAGTTGGACTCGCTGGCACTGCCGGGTTGCAGCTACAAGCTTGCGTTTACGCCGGGCTTAATTACGCAGGTGTACGAGCGGAATGGGTCAGCACTTTTGTCCACACCGGCGAGCGTGTTGGAAAGTACGGCGGAGGATGGCGGCGCCTACGTGGATCTGGATGGCGATGGACAGTGGTGGATGCCGGGCGGGCGGACCTACTACCTTGCGAGCGGGCCCGCAATACCGCAAGAACTGACACAAGCGGAGCAGAGCTTCTTTCTACCAGCGCGGCTCGAAGATCCGTTTGGAAATGCGTCAACAGTCACTTATGACGACGCTAACATGCTGCCTGTTGAGCATACAGACGCGGTAAATAATGTCGTAACTGCGCAAAATGACTATCGCGTGCTTGCTGCTGCGCTGGTGACAGATGCCAACGGTAACCAGACTGCTGCGAGTTTCAACGTTTTTGGCCTGGTAACAGCGACTGCCGTAATGGGCAAGATGGGGCAGAATCTGGGTGATACGCTCACCGGGTTTTCCGCGGATTTAACCGATGCGGAGATCGCCGCTTATTACAATGCGGTCGATCCGCATACTGTGGCAGCGCCGTTGCTGGGTAATGCGACGACCCGGATTATCTACGATATTCATGGCTTTTATAACTCAACGCTTGCTGTGCCTAACGATCCGACGCAATGGCAGCCGTGTTTTAGTTCGACGATTGCCAGGGAGACTCATGTCTCTGACCTTACAGGCGGGCAACAAAGCGCGCTGCAGATTAACTTCAGTTATTGTGACGGATTTGACCGGGTGATTCAGCAGAAGTTGCCCGCGGAGCCCGGGCCGGTAACCGAAGGAGGACCAGTGGTATCGCCGCGGTGGGTGGGCAGCGGATGGACGATTTACAACAACAAGGGTAAACCGGTTCGACAATACGAACCTTTCTTCAGTCAGCTTGCGACCAGCGGCCACCAATTTGAGTTTGGAGTTGCGATTGGGGTCAGTGCGATTGTCTGCTACGATCCACCGGGACGATCCGTTGCCACGATTCATCCGAACCAAAGCTTTGAAAAGTCTGTCTATCAACCTTGGAACCAGCAATTATGGGACGTGAACGACACGATTACGATCGTGAATCCGGCAGCGGACCCGGACGTGGGGGGGATGATTGAGCGGCTTCCCGCAAGCGATTACTCGCCAACCTGGTATACACAACGCGCGGCTGGTGGAATGGGTGCATTGGAACAGACTGCGGCGGCCGATGCGGCAACGTGCGCGAATACGCCCGCGTTGAGTTACTTCGATCCGCTCGGAAGAAGTTTTCTTACCGTTGCGGATAACGGCAGTTATGGAAAGTACCTGACACATGTCGCTCTCGATATCCAGGGGAATCAGCGATCAATTACAGATGCGCTGAATCGGATAGCGATGGTCTACGATTACTCGGTGCCGGGAAGCCGAATCCACACTTCAAGCATGGAGGCTGGGCAAAGGTGGACGCTGAACGACGTCACGGGTAAACCAATACGAGCGTGGGACAGTCGCGGGCATAATCTCAGAAATACATACGACGTATTGCGCAGGCCGCTCGGAAAATATGTTCTCGGGACCGACTCAACAAACTCCGACCCACGCACGCTAGCCGGTGAAGTTCTCTACGAGTCCACGACTTATGGGGAAGGCCAGCCAAACGATCAGGAGCTGAATCTGCGGACGCAAGTCTACCAGACAAACGACATGGCCGGCTTGGTGATGAACATGGTGACCGATCCGGCAACGCAGCAGCAGGTAGCGTACGACTTTAAAGGTAATCTTCTCGGCAGCAGCCGGCAATTTGTGGCGGATCAGACTTCGTTACCGAATTGGGAGAATCCGGCGCCACAATTCGAGCAGGATGTGTTTCTCAGTTTCAGCCAATATGACGCGCTTAACCGAGTAACTGCCTCTACAGCTCCGGATGGAAGCGTAGTTAATCCGGTTTACAACGAAGGCAATCTTCTTGAATCGATTGGCGCGACCCTTGCAGGGCAGACGACGGCGACAGATTATGTATCGAACATTAATTACAATGCCAAGGGCCAACGCGTTGTGATTGAGTACGGTAACAATGTAACCACAACTTATAGTTATGACCCACTTACTTTCAGGCTTGTGAATCTGACGACGAGCCGTTCGACGTTTCCAACAAACCAGCAGACGGTTCAAGACCTTTCCTACACATACGATCCTGTTGGCAATGTTACGCACATTGAAGACGACGCAGATATCCAGAACGCGGTGTTCTTCAGGAATCAGCGCGTCGATCCAAGCGCCGACTATACCTACGACCCGGTGTACCGGTTAATGACAGCGAGTGGACGCGAGCAGCTGGGACTGAATGGAAATACGCCTCTGGCGCCCGCGCCGGCGTCGTATAACGACATTCCGAGAACCGGTCTGTTGAGCCCCAGCGATGGTAATGCAATGGGGACCTATACAGAGCAATACCAATATGATGGCGCGGACAACTTGTTGTCGCTGGTTCATCAAGGAAGCATTCCGTCAAATCCAGGCTGGTCGCGGGCCTACACATATAAAGAGGCCAGCCTCCTGAATGCAGCTCAAATAAGTAACCGTTTAAGCAGCACGGCCATCAGCGGAAACATGCCGCTGAACGAACCGTACAGTTACGACCTGCACGGCAATATGGCCAGCATGCCTCAGTTAAAGACCATGAACTGGGACTTCAAAGATCAACTGCTCATGACCCAACGTCAGGCCGTGAATGCGAGCGATCAGGAAGGCCAGAAGTACCAGGGCGCGCAGACCTGGTATGTATACGATCCTGGTGGTGAACGGGTGCGCAAAACCAACGATTCCTCAGCAGGCGTCAGGACCAGCGAAAGGCTTTACTTCGGAGCGTACGAGGTCTTCCGCGAATTCGACAACAGCGGCAACATCACGCTCGAACGGCACTCGCTGCACGTGATGGATGGCAAGGGCCGCATTGTTCTCGTCGAGACGCTCACAACCGACACCAGCGTCGCCGCAAGCACGCTACCCACTGTGAACACTCGCTTCCAATATGACAATCATCTTGGATCGGCCTGTCTCGAACTGGACGAAAACGGCGCAGTGATCACTTACGAAGAGTATTACCCCTTCGGAAGCACATCGTACCAGGCCGGCGCGACTGCCGCAGAAGTCAGCTTGAAGCGGTATAGGTACACCGGTAAGGAGCGCGATAAAGAAACAGGGCTCTATTATCACGGAGCGCGCTACTACGCGTGCTGGTTGGGACGATGGACCGCGTGCGATCCGATTGGGTTGAAAGATGGCCCCAATCTATATGCCTATTGCAGTGACAATCCGGTGAAACTCAGAGACCCCCATGGAATGGAAGGAGACGACGACAAAAAAACGACTGTGGGAGTCTCTTCCGGCGGAGACCCGGTGGGTTTTTCGTTATTCGCGC
>JASHVU010000057.1 GCA_030044455.1 Acidobacteriaceae bacterium
GCAAAGGTAACCAATCCGCTCAAAGAACAGTTCTTTGGCAGCTACGGAGCCCTCAATGACAGATTCGGCGTGCGGTGGATGTTTCAGACCACCAGCCGGGAATGACAGGCGAAACAAGAGTGCTACAGCTTTTCGCGCAGAAAGCTGATGACCTGTTCGGCCTGGACAACGCCTACCATGCGGTTCTGGGCATCGACGACAGGCAACGCGTGCAGGTTGTACTTGTCGAAGATTTCAGCCAGCTCGTTTTGCTTCATATCGGCCGGGCAGGAGAGGACGCGAGGCTCGGTAAGAACGCTGAGCCGGGTTTCAGGCATCGACATGACGAGACGGGCGAGAGAGACGGCGCCGCGAAGCTCGCGCTTTTCTCCCAGCAGGAATATTTCGGTTACGCTCTCGGGGTCGCCGTCGAAGCTGCGTAGTGCCTGCACTGCCTGGGACACGGTGGCATCGGTGCCAACATAGACAAAGTCGGTGGTCATGCATCCGGCCGCGGAGTTCTCGTCGAATTCGAGGAGTTCCTCGACCTCCTGGCGCTCTTCGGGCTCCATCTCTTCGAGAATGGCGTCGGATTTATCTTCGGGCAGCTCGGCGAGCAGGTCGGCGGCGGCGCCGGGGTCCATCTCTTCGACAATGTCGGCGATGCGTTCTTCGTCGAGTTTTTCAAGCAGCGACTTTTGCAGCTTGGGCTCGACTTCCTCGAGCGCTTCGGCGGCCACCTCTTCATCGAGCGAGGCAAAAATCGCCTCGCGCTCGGCCGGCGCGAGATCTTCAAGAATGTCAGCCAGCTCGGAGGGGTGTATCTCTGCCAGGCGCTCGTGCTCGATGCGCAGCTTGACGCGGCGCGCCGGGTCGGGCTCGATGACGTCGACAAACTGCCAGGGAATAGCGCGGGCATGGAAGCGGCGCGAGAATTTCTCCAGCTGCGGGCGCGGCAGCAGGCCTTTGAAGAGACGGCGGAAGGCGCCACGAATGCCGACTTCGACCTCGGCTACACGGAGCAGGTGCACGCTGCCGTGGCCCAGCCACTCCAGGTCGACGTCGTTGACGCGGACCACCTTGCGGCCGTGGATGTCGATGATCTGGCGGTCGACGAGGTCCTGCTGCAGGTAGAGAAAGTTGCCTGGATCGTTGAGAGGAGCAATGGCGTCGGATGAGCGCAACTCGAGAGTGCCGGAAGGGGTCTCCATCACGTCTGTCGAGGGCACGAGGGCGAGACCGGTGCGGGTCTTGAGCACGAGGCCGGCGACCTTGCCGCCGTCGGGGCCGGTACTGACGGCGATATCTTTTAGCTTGCCCCGGAGATGGCCCTGCGCATCGGTAACGGGAGTTCCGAGCAGCGCGGTGAGGCTGACGCGGGTCGCGATCGGCTGTTCAGTCCGCTGGTCAATACGCTGCTCGGGGCGTGTCTCGGCTCTCGACTCCATGGGATGAGTGTAGATCTTAATAGGGGCCGGGGTAGAGTGTTTTGAGGCGAGAGGCGGGGGGCAGATTTCATCCCGCATTGAGGCCGTGGATATATTCTTTGGTTTGATTTTCATTCAGGGAGGGCCAGCCAGTGAAAAAGAGCCTCTGGATTCTGGTCGTACTGCTGCTTCTTGCCTCGTTCGAGCTTCACGCCCAGACGGGGAATCTTCCCGGAGTCGATTGGATGCAACTGAGCTCGCCCCAGCAGGCGGGCTGGTCGAACGAGGATCTGGCCAAGATTGGGAAGTATGTGGAGGAGATTGGATCGACTTCGGCGATGATTGTGCAGCACGGCGTGGTGGTGGCGGCGTGGGGCGATGTGAAGCACAAGTCGAACCTGCACTCCTGCCGCAAGAGCCTGTTGAGCGCATTGATTGGCATTGCGGTCTCGGAGGGCAAGATCAATCCCGACGATACGCTGGCCAAACTCGGCATCGACGACAAGAGACCGTCGCTCACCGATATTGAGAAACAGGCCAAGGTGCGCGATCTGCTTGAGGCCCGATCGGGCGTGTATCACCCCACGGTGTACGAGACCAAGGGAATGGAAGAGTCGAAACCACCGCGTGGCTCGCACGCCCCGGGAACCTTCTGGTACTACAACAACTGGGACTTCAACGCGCTGGGCTTTATCTACGAGCAGGCGACGGGGACGAAGATCTTCGATGCGTTTTATCAAAGAATTGCGCAGCCGATCGAGATGCAGGATTTCAAGCCGCGGGACGGGCATTATGTATCCGGCGACGACACGCGCTTCCCGGCATATCTGTTCGATATAAGCGCCCGGGATTTTGCGCGCTTTGGGCTGCTCTATTTGCACCGCGGCAACTGGAATGGGGTGCAGGTGGTTCCTGAAAGCTGGGTGGAGGAGAGCACGCGGCCGTACTCGGACACCGAATCAGGCGGTTATGGGTACCTGTGGTGGACGGCCGACTCTGCCAGCGGCGCGCAGCCTGAGATTGAGTTCCCCAAAGGAGTTTTCTGGGCTGAGGGTCACCTGGGGCAATACGCGGTGGTGGTGCCGGCGCTCGATATGGTAATTGTGAACCGGGTAGACGGCGACGAGACAAAACGCGTGGTCCATAAGCGGGAGATGGCCAAACTGGTGCACATGGTGGTGGCTGCGGCCCCGGGAAAGTTGTGAAGTGAAATGCTGTGCGGCTTGACACAATCGCATCGAGACCGAGAAACTGCGTGGAAGCGTGAAATCAGTGGAGTGGTGGCGCGACCACGCAACGGAGGCGGAGCCGAACCCGGTGAGCGAGCCCAGTAGAGGACGGTGGAGTTTCAAGCTCAACTCCACCATGGAGAGCGTAAGCGAGGTAGAGGCGGCGGCGGATAAGATGGCCGCCGAGGCCGGGCTGGATGACGATCTGCGTTTTCACATAACCATGGCGGTGCACGAGGCCACGGTTAACGCGGTGCTGCACGGTAACGAATATGACCCGTCGCGCATGATCAACGTAGTGTTGGAGAATACCGGCAAGGACTTCATCTTTACCATTGCCGACCAGGGAACGGGATTCGATCCCAATCACATTCCCGATCCGCTGGCCCCTGAAAACCTTCTCCGCGGCACTGGCCGCGGGATATTCCTTATCCGATCGCTGATGGATGAGGTACACTTTCGACAACTGCATCCCGGAACGGAGTTAACGCTGGTCAAGCATCTGGCGCCGGCGGAGAAGTAAACCTGAAGCGCTGGCGCCAAAGCTGATTCGGAGCTTGTTCGTGACCGGGCCGGCAGCGGGTCCCCCAACTGTAGCTGCCCCCTGAAGTGCTATAACCGTATTACCAAGTAGGAGGAGATTCTCAGTGGCACTATCAATCGCTTCCAGAGAAGTGGACGGCGTAACCGTTCTGGACCTCAACGGCAGAATCACATTGGGCGAAGGCAGCGTACAGCTGCGCGACGCAATTCGCGATCTCATCGGCAAGGGACAAAAGAGCATTCTGCTCAATCTGAGCGAAGTGAACTACATTGACAGCTCGGGCCTGGGCGAGTTGGTGAGCGCCTACACCACGGCGCGCAACCAGAGCGCAGCCCTTAAACTGCTGGGGCTGACAAAGAAGGTGAACGACCTTCTTCAGCTCACCAAGCTTTACACAGTCTTCGACATCTACGACGACGAGGCCAGCGGCATCGCTTCGTACAAGTAGGCGCTCCGCGCTTTAACTTTTTGGAGCAGAGGGCCATCCTGCACTGAGCGGGATGGCCTCCTTTGCGTTGAACGGGATAGGACGGAAGGCCTGAGATTGATCAGAGCTGATCTCCCCGGTCCCCAACAGCGAGAGACCGGGGGCACCCGTCGCTGTTTGCGTCAAAGAACCTGGGAATAAGCCGACGCTTCAGAGGGGGAGTTCAATCGACCCGCAGCGCCTGCATGGGTTCGACGCGCATCGCTTTGAGGGCTGGGAAGACGCAGGCCGTCACCGCGATGGCGAGCAGCAACAGCGCCACTGCTGCGAACGTGGCCATGTCGTAGGCGCTGACGTGATAGAGAAGACTTGCCATCAGCCGTGTTAGCAGGGCAGCTCCCGCGAGCCCCAGCGCGATTCCCGCACAGGCCAGTAGAATTCCCTGGCGGAGGATCATCCGCAGCACGCTGTTCCGCTGTGCGCCCAGGGCCATGCGAATGGCGATTTCGCCGGTGCCTTGTTCGACAAGGTAAGCCATCACTCCAAACAAGCCTACCGCTGCCAGGACCACGGCAAAGACCGCGAACGCGGCAAGCATGGTCATGGAAAAGCGCTGCCTTGCCATCGAATCCTTGAGGCGCTGATCCATCGTAGCGATGTTATAAACAGGAACTTCCGGATCGATCTCGCGGACCTGGGCGGCGATGGTGTCAGCCATTGCTGCCGGATCAGAGGCGGTGCGCGCCACCAGGTAGGCAGTACTACCAAAATTGGGACGATACATTACCATCCGCGTGTCTTCATTGAGGCCGTATTCTTTCACCACACCGACCACGCCCACTACGGTCAGCCAGGGATCTTTGCTGCTGTTGCGCACATGTTTACCGAGAGCTTCGCTGTGCGGCCAGAAGAAATGCGCCATCTTCTCATCCACGATGACCGACGCGTTTTTCCCCATGTCATCCGGCGTGAACCATCGACCCTCAGCAAGCGGAATCTGCATGGCGCGGAAGTAGTCGACCGAGGCGAGGCGTTGATCGACTTGAATCTCGGGCTGATTCGGCGGCGCGACGTATCCCTCGACATCCACTTCACCCCAGCCCACAGCCGGCGTCAGGGGTAGCGCCGTGACCACTCCTTCCGCGGTCACGCCGGGCAACTGCCGTACACGCTGTTCGAGCGTGTTGTAGAACTCGACTCTCTGGGCATGATCCTGGTACTTGACGCCCTCGGCGGAAAGCTGCATTGAGACTACGTGGTCCGGGTTGAAGCCCGGGGGGACGTCGAGGATGCGCATAAAGCTACGCACCAGCAGACCAGCGCCAACTAATAGAGGAAGCGAGATTGCCAGTTCGGCGATCACCAACACTCCGCGCAGCCGGTCGCGCCGAATGCTGAGCCCGCCTTGTTGCGCGCCGCGGCTGCCGGCCTTCAGCATCGTGTTCAGATCGACCCGCGCCACACGCAGCGCCGGCAACAGACCGAAGGCAATGCCAGTAAGAACGGATGTGGCGAACGCAAAGGCGAAGACGCGATAGTCCATGCCCAACTCGTCGAGCCGCGGAATGTTGCCCGGATGCATGGTGCGAATTGTCTTGAGACTCGCAGCGGCAATGGCCAGGCCGGCAGCGCCCCCGGCGAGACTCAGCATCAGGCTCTCGGTGAGCAGTTGCCGAATCACGCGGCGGCGTCCGGCGCCCAACGCCGAACGAACCGCGATCTCTTTTTGGCGTGCCGTTGCGCGTGAGAGCAGCAGGTTGGCCACATTGGTGCAGGCGATCAGCAACACGAATCCGACCGCGCCGAACAATATAAGCAGCGATCCTCTGATGTTGCCTACAACCTGCTCCATCAAGGGCACAACGCTGATGGTGAAGGAGGGATCGCGATGCTTTTCGATGCGCAGCCGGGTGGCAATGCGGTCGATGTCGGCCTGTGCTTGTTGCGGGGTCACTCCCGGCTTAAGCCGCGCAAGGATGTTGAAGTCCTCAGGGCCATAGTTTGTTTCATCGCCTGAGTCCATGGGCAGCGGCAGAAAGATCTGCGGCTTATCGATACCCCCAATTGTCGGGATGGCTTCGCGATTCAGCCGAAAATCGCGCTCAAGCACGCCCACCACCGTGTACGTTTTGCCATTCAGTTCGAGGCTGCGTCCTAAAACCCCCGGGGCACCGCCGAAAACGTCTTTCCAGAAACCGTAGGTCAGCACCACATTGTTGCCTTTTCCAGGGTGGTCTTCTGCGGGCAGAAAGACTCGCCCAAGGAGGGGCTGAGCGCCCAGCATGGGCAAAAAGCTGGATGACGCTTCGATAGCGTCAACCTTCATCGATTTCGACATTCCACCCAGGGCGAAGCTTTCATCGATAAGAATCGCGGTTTGATCGAAGACGTGGTTCTGGGTGCGAATGTCGTGATACTGGCCGGGCGACGGCCAATCCTGCGGGATGCCGATTCCCGGTGAACGCAGCCACAGCAGCGCAAGCCGGTCGGGATGCGGATACGGCAACGGCCTCAGCAGCAGAGTATTTGTCACGCTGAAAAGCGCTGTGTTGGCGCCGATGCCGATGGCCAGGGATAACAGAATGAGAAAAGTGACGCCCGGAGTCTTTCTCAACATGCGCAGACCGTAGCGCACGTCTTGCCCGAGAATCTCAAGGCTTTTCGTCCCTCGCGCTTCGCGACACTCCTGGCGGGACTGTTCAACGCCGCGCAGCGACATGCGCGCAAGCCTGATCGCCTCGTTGTTCGAGACTCCCTGGCGGCGATATTTTTCGGCTTCGCGATCGAGGTGATAGGCCAGTTCTTCGTCCATCTCCTGGTCGACGGCTTTGCGGCGGAAGAGCGCGCGAAATCTGTGTGTCAGGCCGCTGAGCATCGGTTCTCCTTGAAAGAGCCTAGGCTTCGTCGAGAACAAGGCTCACGGTTGCGGTCAGCTTGCGCCAGGCTGCGGTCTCGGCTTCAAGCTGTTTCAAGCCCACGCGGGTCAATTGGTAGTACTTGGCTCGGCGATTGTTTTCGCTTGCGGCCCAATGCGCCTTGATTGACCCCTGGCGTTCAAGCCGATGCAGGGCTGGATAGAGGGAGCCTTGTGGCACCTGAAGCGCGTGATGGGAAATTTGCTGCAGACGCTCGGAGATGGCCCAGCCGTGCATCGGCTCTAAAGCCAGCGTCCGCAAAATCAACAGGTCAAGCGTGCCCTGGGGCAGTTCCAGCCGTTCAGGAGTCATGCAGTGTTCCCCCTCGTACTTCTACATGAGGACTGTACTACGAGCTCCTGCAGAAGCACAAGGGGAATTGGATTTTCGGCGGGCAACTGCTAGAAGTTGACCTGCGGCGCGTTCTGCGCCCCTGGGCTGGCTTCAAAGCGCGCGTTGTTCTGGTGGAATCCCAGGATGCCTGCCCAGATGCTGTTGGGGAATTGCAGGATAAACGTGTTGTAGTCCTGCAGGGCTTCGTTGTAGCGTTTGCGGGCCACGGCGATTCGATTCTCGGTTCCCGCGAGCTCATCCTGCAGGCGCATGAACTGATCGCTCGAGCGCAGTTGCGGGTAATTCTCAGTGAGCAGCAGCAGCCGGCCGAGCGCGGAGTCGAGCTGGCCGTTGGCCGCGATCTTGGCCTGCGGGGTTTGCGCGTTCAGCATCCCCGCGCGTGCATTGGCAATATCTGCATACACGCTGTTTTCTTCCTTGGTAAATCCCTTCACGGTTGCAACCAGGTTGGGGATCAGGTCGGCGCGGCGCTGCAACTGAACGTCGACCTCAGACCATGCTGTTTTCACACTCTGGTCGCGCGCCACCATCTGGTTCTGGGCGCTCTTGAAGCTGCCGAAGACCATCAATACCACCAGCAGCAATACACCAACCACCGCCAGCGCGATTCCAAGTCCCTTGCTCATATTTCTCCTCCGAGAAACAACTCCTCGCTATTAGCTTCTAGCTGCTAGTTTGTCCTGCCTGAACTCGCCTTTTTTACAATTGCGTACTTCCAAATTCACCTTCGCTCTTTTTAAGCTTCGCTCATTGAATACAATTTGCGGCTACAAGAAAAAAGCTGGTGGCT
>JASHVU010000058.1 GCA_030044455.1 Acidobacteriaceae bacterium
ACCGCGGCCAAGGCCATGCGCGAGCGGGACGAGCGCGCCGAGTCGATCTTCCGACAGAGCGTGGACGCGGAGAAGAATAAGGTAGATTTGCTGGAAAAGAAGTTTGCGGAGGCTCTGCGCAAGGCCAAGGACGCGCCTGACGTGAAGCCGCTCAGGGAATTCGATCTGGACTGAAGCCGGCGCCAGCGAATCGGCACAGGCAGGTTCGCTATGGGGCGTTGAAAGGCATTTGAGGCGCGGTGGAAAACCTGCGCCGGCCAGCGAAGATGAGTGATACCCTATTGACCGTTCCCGGACGCGCTCCTGCGATCGGCATACGGGAACGAAAGGAAAAAGAATGACGGTTGTTCAGCTCTCCAATTCTGTAGACGATCCCGAACTGGCCCCGGTCACGAGCGAAAGCACATTCGGTGATGGCGAGGACTGGCTGCTCTACACGGCGGCAGGAACGCTGACGGCTGCCGGCGTATTGCTGGTTACCGGCAACCGCAAAGCGGGACTGGTTGCAGCTGCCACCGGGGCTGCATTGGCCATGCTCGACCAGCAGGAAACGGTCAAGGCCTGCTGGGATGCGCTGCCCGGCTACCTGTCCGAAATCCAGGACATTCTTGCGCGCGTACAGGGGACGGTCGAAGAGATTGCGGCGCAGGGCGCCAAGCTGCGCGCGACGCTGGGCAAGTAGACCGTCAGCAATCAGCGGCGGGATTCCCGACGATGTGGACGGGTGCGATGGCCTCGACTTCGGTGTGCCCTACTCCAGGCCCAGTTGACGCCGGCCTGCTTCGCTGATGCGATGCGGAGCCCATCTCGGCTCCCACACCAGATTCAATTCCACTTTTGAAATGTCCTGAATGCCGGCAAGGCGGTTATGTACCTGTTCGAGGATGAGGCCGCTGGCCGGGCAGTACTCGGTGGTCAGTGTCATGGTGATTTTGACCCACTGGCGCGGCCAGGCGGGAGATGAGTCGGGATCGGGCGCGGTTTCGATGCCGTAGATGAGGCCGAGATCGACGAGATTGAGCTTGACCTCGGGATCGAAGCAGTCGCGCAGCGCGGTGAGGATTTGGTCTTTGGTCAGCATGGATGTTTGAAGCGAGCTTTTAGCCTCTAACTTCTAGCTTTAAGCTTAAGCGGAGGCTGGACCAAGGCGCAGCTCGCACTAGCTTGAACTTTCACCGAAGGCGTCGGCTACGCCTGGATACCAGGCCAAACAACCGTAGATGAGCAAGTCGAGGATCAGGGCGCCGATCAGTGCCTCGGTCTCCCAATTGTCCATGAAAATGCCAGCGCCTAAGAGGGGACCGTTAAAGGAAACTGAACCGATCATCCAACAATTGATGATGGTGATCATGAGCGCCTGGCGCGCCCAGCGCCGCATCCGCCAAAGGCCATATCCAATGGCAAGCGAATAGATAGCCACTACCGGAAGCGAAAGAATGAACACGTATCGGAACAGCGAAATGTCATCAATCTTGCCCGGTTTTGGGAATGCCAAAAGGATTCTCCACGATTGTGCGAAATAAAGCAGAAGAAATCCTGCCTTGAAAACCTGAAAGCCCGCAACGAGGGAGACTGAAAACGGTCGTGACGTTTCGGATGGGCTCGTGCTTTGCATAACCCCTGCTCCCATATCAATTCATCGAAGGTAGGCGCGGCGGTCCGCGCTAATTCTGACGTTCCACCAAATACCTTGCAACCGATTTCAACCCGTCGGCGCGGTCGGCGTAGGGCGCGAGGGCGGCGAAGGCCTCGTCGATGAGCGCGGCCGCGTCGCGGCGGCTCTGATCGATGCCGTAGACGGCTGGCCAGGTGGCTTTTTCGGTGGCCTGGTCTTTGCCGGCGGTTTTGCCGAGGTGCGCCGAGTCCACGGTCATGTCGAGAATGTCATCGACAATCTGAAAGGCGAGGCCGGCCTTGCGGCCGAAGCGATCGAGGCGGACAACGTCTTCGTCATTGGCCCCGGCAAAGACGCCTCCGGCAACCACGCTGACGCGAATAAGCGCGTCGGTCTTGGCGCGATGAATGGCTTCGACCAGCTCGGGCGTGGGTTTGAGGTGTTCGCTTTCCAAATCGAGCACCTGGCCGCCGATCATGCCTTCGACGGTGCCAACGGCGCTGGCGACGAGGCCGATGATCTTTACGGTTGCGACGGGTGGGCAGTCGAGGTTGGCCAGGACTTCAAAAGCGCGGGTCTGCAGTGCGTCGCCGGCGAGAATAGCGATGGCTTCTCCGAAGACGACGTGGCAGGTGGGCTTGCCGCGGCGCAGGTCGTCGTTGTCGAGTGCGGGCAGGTCATCGTGGATGAGCGAGTAGGTGTGCAGCATCTCGATGGCCGCGCCGAGGTTTTCGATGCCGCGGGGCAGCGAGCCGGCGATGGTGGCAGCGGCCTGGTAAGCGAGCAGCGGGCGCAGCCGCTTGCCGCCTGCAAACGTGGAGTGGCGCATGGCGCCGTGAATGGAAGCGGGGACGGTATCGAAGCTCGGGATGAGCTCTTCGAGCGCGCGATCGGTGAGTTCAACGCCTTGCTGCCGCAGAGATTGTACGTCGACTTGCATCGTTATTGATTTTAGACGAGAGTGCGGTGAGTTCAGTTTAAGCGGGTAGTGTTTGAAGTGTGCGTTGAGGGAGGTCAGTTGCGAGAAGACTCGGAAATTGGATTGCTCGATAATTTGCGCAGGCGAGATTGTTAGAGTAGCGCAGTGACCGAGTTTGTCGGATGGAGCGGCGGTTCAGGATAGACGGTTACCTAGGAGGGGAAGAAAATCAAATGCTGTTGATTGTCGGTACAGTGAGGCTTCTTGCGGGCCGGTTGGAGGCAGCACGGCCAGCTATGGCAGCCATGATCGAGGCCAGCAGAGCGGAGGCTGGGTGTTTGGAATACTTCTATGCTGAGGACGTGCTTGATCGTGGCCTCATCCATGTGAAGGAACGCTGGATCGATCGGACGGCGCTCAACGAACATTTCAACTCCATTCACATAGCGATCTGGCGCGCAACCTGGCCCTCCATCGGCATCGGGGAACGAAATCTGTGCCTGTATGAGATTGGCGAGTCTCAGCCAATCTGACTGTGCGGCGGATTCACCGTCAAAGCGGGAATTTAAATCGACACATCACCTGCGGGCGAAGCGGCGTTCCCACCACGCAACCAGTGCAGCGAATACGAGGGCAGTGCAGCTCGTCACGCGGCCGAGAATTACGTCGGGTGAGGTGGTCCAATCGAGGTCGAGATTGATGGGGCCGCGCTCGATACGAACGGCGATGAGGCCATCGGGACGGGTATGAATGGCGTTTGCGAGGCCGCTGGTTAGAGTCTGGCCGTTGAGTTCGGCGCGCCACGCGGGAAAGGCGAGCAGACGGAGAACCAGGAATCCCGATTGAGGAGCGTTGCCGGTGAGGCGGATGTGCTCGGGATTATGCGATGCCTGGCCAGCTGCCTTGCGGGTAAAGGAGAACGTGGCGGAGCAAGAGTTTTGATTGGCCGCCCAGATGGGGTTGGCGCTCGGGTCGTCGGGGTCAGGCTGGCCGAGGTCGGTGTCGGGAGCGGAGACCAGGCAGGCGTCGGGCAGGCCGCGGGCGATGGTGGTGATGTCGGAGTCGGGCGGCGAGTACTCGAACATTCCTTCAAAACCTGCACCGGTGTTGTAGGAGTCGAGCATGGCGGGGATTGCATCTTCGGGGTGGCAGGCTTGGAAATAATCGCGATTGGTGTAGACGAGGGCTGCGACGAAGCCTAGCGCGCAGGCGGCAACCACAGCGATCCGGGCGCGGCGCGCGGCGGGCCAGATGGCGGCGACGAAGAATATCGCCATCGGAGCTTCAACGGCTTCGAGCCATCGCCACGGGTATTGGAGGAAGGGCATCTCAGGCAGCGCGTGCCAGACCAAGCGAGAGATGGGGAAGGATAGAAACGCAACAGCGAATGGGATGGCGGCCAGCGGGATCCACCAGCGGAAAGAGTTGTTGGGCGACGGCAATGTGCCGCGACGCCACGCAACAATGAGCGCGGCAATCGCGATGGTGAGCATGGAGACGGCGATCCACGAAGCCTGGTGATTGATGGCGTCGTGCAGCGCTAACGCAGGATCTGTATGGCGGATAAAGAGCCAGTTGTTCTCGAAGTTGTAGCCGGGGTCCTGGGTGGCCTGGCGCACGTCGACCCAGTTTCGCTGGAGTGCTGCGGGGAGCCAGTAGAGGGCGGCGAGACCGAGGCCGAGCGCGCCACCCAACGTTGCGCGCAGGATGGGCGCCCAGCTTTTTTGGGCGATCGCCGCGACCAAGGCCAGCGATGCGAGCAGGTATGCGGCCATCACGCCGAGGGGGAGATTGGAGAGCCACGCCCCAGCCAATGCGATGGCGAGGGGAACGGTAGAACCGTTGAAGGCGGAGCGGAGGAGGGAGGGTTCGATGTTTTGTGAACGATCGCTCCCCGGTCCCCAAACGCGAGGGACCGGGGGCACCCCGTTCTGCGGCTCGGTTGGGGTCTGAGGTACGCGGCTTTCACGAAGGGCGTAAAGCATGAGCAACGGCAGCCAAAGCCCGCCGGCAAACTCGGGAAATGCGCTGCGCTCGTATCCCGTAAAGAGCGCGTAGCCGCTGTAGATGGCTATGCAGCCGGCGAGTGTCGATTGCGTTTCGCTGAGTGCAAGGCGGGCGAGGGCGCGTGTGGCGAGGCCTGTGGCGGCGTAGATAAGAAAGGTGAGCGCGATGGGTACGGCGGTCCAAGGCAGGAATGTGGCAAGGACAGCGCCGAGCATCCAGGTGACAGGCGGGTAGTAGACAAAGCGCGGCTCACCTGCGCTGTAGTTGGGGCTGGGCGCCCAATGCGGATAAACGATGCCATGACGCCAGGCATTGAGGCAGTCGAACCAGGAGACGAGATGAACGTCGAAGTCGTGTCCGCACGATGCGCCGCGAAAAAGTTCGGGAACGATGGCGATGAACGCGGCGAGAAGAATGATGAGCGGGCCGATGAAGCGCTTGGGAGCCCCCTTTCCAGGTCCCTCCGCCGCGTCGGACGAGGGACCCCGGTGCACCCAGATTCTTTTATCTTCATCGTCCATTTCTACCGACTTCACCTTCCATCTGATCCCTGGTTTCTGACCAAGGACCACGGTTCACCGACCACCGAGCAGGGCCTTTACGGCTCCAGCCTTAGCGTGTGCCTCGTCTGCACAGCCACGGCGCCAGATGTATAGGGCAGCGCGAACGTGGTCCCGTTGTACCAGTCATTCCATTGGTCGCGAAAGTAGGGGCTGAGCGGATTGCCGCTTTCTCCCAGCACAATGTTCTCAGTTGATCCGTCGATGTTGCTCCAGTCCATGGTGAAACGCTGCGATGGTGCAACGTCAGCGCCGATCTGCTTTACCGTGTCGCCATCGCCGCTCATCGACTGCGGGCCGGTGCCGGCGATGTGCCCCAGGAAGGGCAGAAACCGCGCCAGCGGGTGCTCGATGTCGATCTTGTGCCAGCTCCCATAACTCCAGAGCGAAACGTCGCCGGGCGCGTGGCCGTCGATGATGGCCTTGCGCACCGCGGCCGTCAGCAGTGCGTCCCAATTCTTGTACTTTGATGGCAGCCACTCGGGCCTGGCGTGCATCACGATCTCTTCGAGGGCAAAGTTGCGTTCGCCCCAGTGGTAGTCGTACATGGTTTTGCCGAGTTTGGGCTCGAGGATCATCGGCCAGATTTCCTGGCGCGCGCGGGTCTCGATGGAGGCCGCCGCCGAGTTGGTCGTCAGCCGGCCGTCCCACTTGCGCATCAGGTCCGCGGCCTGACGCATGCGCGCGTCGCCATTGCCCTCGGGTCCGGGAGTGTGGTCGATGGCGTAGGCGAAGCGATGGCCAAACTCCTGGTCCACCTCGCTATAGATATCGGTTTGCGTAGTCAGCATGTCCTGGGGTGTCAGCTGGTCGCGGCCGTTGAGCAACTTGTAGATGCGCTCGACGCGATAGGGATCGATCCACTCGTCGGTGAGTTGATAGGGAGATTGGTCGGTGGTGACGCGGGAGTTGGCGGTGGCCAGAAAACCGGATGGGGGATCGAAAGCGTTGGGCATCTGGTCGAAGGGGATGTAAATCAGGCAGATTCCGG